>CAZOHH010000004.1:0-44576 GCA_964579735.1 uncultured Oscillospiraceae bacterium
CCTACAGCAGGTTGTACGGATCCACGTCCAACGAAAGGACACACTCCTTGAAGGCGCCCGCATCCGCGACGGTCTCGAACAGCGAGGCGATGGTCGCGGCCGCGGGCGCCTTCACGACGACCCGGTGCCGGTAGCGGTCGCGCAGCTTGAACATGGGGGCCTTCGCCGCATCGGACACCGTGACACCGGCGAATGCCTCGTCCTCGGAGCATCGTCCGCGCAGCATGGCGGCGACGTCTCGAGCGGCGTCGAACGAAGCCGAAGAGATCCGAGACGACAGGGTGACGATGCCGACCGAGCCGAAGGGAGGGTATCCCATGGCCTTTCGGAAGGCATACTCCTTGGCGAAGAAGCCTTCGAAGTCCTGGTCCTTCGCACAGCGGATCGCGTAGTCATCGACGTTGTAGGCCTGGATCACGACCCTGCCCGGGTCCTCTCCCCTTCCGGCGCGTCCCGAGGCCTGTACAAGAAGCTGGAAGGCGCGTTCCGATGCCCGGAAGTCGGACATTCCGAGCATCAGGTCTGCGGCCAGGATGCCGACGACCGTAACGTTCGCGAAATCGTGACCCTTCGCGATCATCTGGGTGCCGACCAATGCATCGATGCGCTCGTCGCGGAAGCGGTCCAGAATCGCGCCATGGGAAAGTCGGCCCGTCGTGGTGTCCTGGTCCATGCGCAGGATCGACCGATCCGGGAACTCCTTTCGGAAGATCTCCTCGATCTGCTGGGTACCCACGCCCATCTTTCCGATTCCACGTGTGCTTCCGCAACTCGGGCACTGATGGGGCAAGGGGGTGGCGCGACCGCAATAGTGGCAGACGAGCATTCCGTCGGAAGGTCCGGAATGCGTTCCCACCACGGCGTGATACGTCAGGGAGACGCTGCAGTTCCGGCAGCGCACGGTCTTTCCGCACTCGTAGCATAGGTAGAACGAGGAGTGGCCTCGGCGGTTCAGGAACAGCATGGCCTGATGCTTCTCAAGGAATGCCTCGTCGAGCAGGGCACGCAAGGGTCGGCTGAAAACGCTTCGATTTCCAGCCGCCAACTCCTCGCGCATGTCGACGACCGTGATTTCGGGCAGTTCAGCGCCTCCCGGCCGCTCGCTGATGCGGAGAAGTCGAGCCTGGCCCGTCACCGTGCGGTGATAGCTTTCGACCGATGGGGTGGCGGACCCGAGCAGGAGTACGGCACAACTGTCGTGGCATCGGAAACGGGCGATGTCGATGGCGTGGTATCGGGGGTGTGTTTCGGATTTGTAGGACGATTCCTGTTCCTCGTCGATGACGACGAGACCGAGGTTCGCCAGAGGGGCGAATATGGCGGAACGGGCTCCGACGACGAGACGGACCTCCCCATCGAGAACTCGGCGCCATTGGCCGTACCGTTCGACCGGGGTCAGGCGGCTATGCAGAACGGCCACCTCGTCGCCGAACCGGGATTGAATGCGGTGGACCATTTGAGGAGTCAATGCGATCTCAGGCACCAGGATCAGGACGCTGCGCCCCTCATCGAGAGTCCTTCGGGCGACCTGCAGATAGACCTCGGTCTTGCCGCTGCCGGTGATGCCGTGGAGAAGGAATTCCCGGACGGCGTCATTTCCGCAGGCCGAGTCCACGACGGCCCGGGTGAGTTCCCGCACCGCTACGTCCTGGCCCGGCGTCGGCTCCTTGTCCTCGTCGGGTTCTGGAAGGACTTCGGGGATGTCGCCTCGACGGCGGGCTTCGATGCTGCCATAGGCGAGCATTCCCTTGTCGACGAGGGTCTTCAGCGTCGCCTTCGTAGTCTGACAGGCGGTCAGGACGTCCTCGACGACGCACTCCCCATACTCGAGCACCATCTCGAGAATGCGGTATTGGTTGATTCGACCGATTCGGCCCTCCTCGAGGAGATCGGCCACGGCTTCGGGGTCCCTCGCATAGACCGTACGAACCGTGCGTGCCTTGACGGCCTGTCCAGATTTCTCGAAGAGTCGGATGATTCCGGTCTTCTCGAGTCGGACCAAAGTGGTCCGCGGAATCCCTGCGGCAAGCAGCAGTGCTTCCTCGAGCAACCTGCCCTTCGGCGCTGCGGCCAGAAATGCTAGAACCTCGTGCGCGGACTCGTCGCCGGATTCCACCGCCCCAGCCACCGCCTCCACGAAACGGTCCGTGCGAACCGCGATGCCGGCCGGAATCATGCATTGCAGCGCATCGCCGTAGGTGCAGGCGTAACGGCGGCGCATGTGCGCCGCGAGTCGGAGCTGATCCGGCCTCAACACCGGTGTTTCATCGAGAAGAGCCGCGACCGGCTTCACATAGAAATCCGACGTCTCCTGTCTCGCGACCGCCATGACGTAGGCCTCGACCTTCCTGTCTCCGGCTCCGAAGGGCACGAGTACGCGGAAACCGGGTACGAGCGTCTCCGCCATCGATACAGGCACGGCATAGGTGTACTCCCTGTCGAAGGACCGCGTGGCTTCCCGGAGGACGACTTTCGCGAACATCTCCGCGTCTCCTACATCATTCCGAAGAGATCGAGCTGACTGGTGTGGGGCAGCGCCTCGAGACAGCGGTTGTCCGCAAGGACGGCAAGGATCGCCGAGCCGACTCCGGCGCGACGTGAAAGATCGTCCCGCGACTTGAAGGTTCCGACGGCCCTCGCCTCGGCTATCCCACGGGCGGCATTCTCGCCGAGGCCGGGCAGGGAGCGCAGGGGCGGGCGGATTCGACCTTCCTCGACGAGGAAACGTGTCGCATCGCTGTTGTAGAGATCCAGAGGCAGGAATTCGATCCCCCGCGCGAACATCTCCTCGACGATTTCGAGAATGTAGTAGATCTTCTCGTCACGATCCGTGAATGTCTCATCGCGGTCGCGCTGTCTCCGACGCAAGGACTCCCGGTCCATCCGCACTTCCTTCTCCGACCGGCACATCCGCGATGCATCGAACTCATCCGCCCTCACGGTGAAATAAGAGGCATAGTATTCCAGGGGCCGGTGTACCTTGAACCATCCGATACGCAGGGCGGAGATCGCATAGGCGGCAGCGTGGGCTTTCGGGAACATATAGGAGATCTTCTTGCACGAGTTGATATACCAGTCCGGCACCTTCTTCTCACGCATCATCGTTTCCTGGGCCTCGGTAAGCCCCTTGCCTCTGCGGACCTTCTCCATGATCTCGAACGCGGACATGGGGGGAAGACCTCGGTGGATGAGCCAGGTCATGATGCTGTCACGACATCCGATGACGTCGTTGATGGTGCAGGTTCCGTTTCGGATCAGATCCTGTGCGTTGCCCTTCCAGACGTTTCGGCCATGGGACAGTCCCATGAGCTGGACCAGATCGAAGAACCGGGTCGGTCGGGTCTCGGTGATCATGTCCCGCGCCATGTGCGTGCCGAGTTCGGGCAGTCCGAGCGTGCCGACCGTCGTCACGGGCCAATCCGAGGAGATGCCAAGAGCCTTCGTCGACACGAAGAGGGACATGACGTCAGGGTCCGGAAGCGGCAGGGTGCGGACGTCGAAGCCGGTCATGTCTCCGAGCATCTTGAGCATCGTGGGGTCGTCATGTCCAAGGACATCGAGTTTCAGGATCGTTTCGTGCAGGGCGTTGAAATCGAAGTGAGTCGTCACGATGCCGCTCTCCGACCGATCGGCTGGCCGCTGGACCGGCGTGAAATCGAAGATCTCCCGCTCCTTCGGCACCACGACGATGCCGCCGGGATGCTGGCCCGTCGTCCGCTTGACGCCGACGAGCCCTTCGGAGAGGCGCGTCTTCTCGGCGTTGGTGGCGGAGAGGCCGTTCTTCTCATAGTAGCCGAGGACCATCGCGATGGCGTTCTTGTCGGCGTACCCGGAAATCGTGCCGGCGCGGAACGTATGCGTATGTCCGAACATCTCCTCGATGTATTTGTGCGCACGCGGCTGGTAGTCACCCGAGAAGTTCAAGTCGATGTCGGGCTGCTTGTCTCCATTGAAGCCGAGAAACGTCTCGAAAGGAATATCCTGGCCATCCCGGCCATACGGGATTCCACAGACGGGGCAGGTCTTTTCGGGCAGATCGTATCCCGAACCGAATGCGCCGCTATCGTCGAACTCCGACATCCGGCAGGAGGGGCAGAGGTAGTGCGGTGGCAAAGGATTGACCTCGGAGATACCAAGGAAAGTCGCAACGACTGAAGATCCGACGGAGCCTCGGGAGCCGACGATGTATCCATCGTCGTTGGATTTCTTGACGAGCTTGTGGGCTATGTAATACATCACGGCGAATCCGTGCTTGATCACGGCGGTCAGTTCACGCTCCATGCGGATCCGCACCGGGGTGGGAAGCACGCCGTCGCGACCATACAGCTTCAGCGCCGTCTCTTCGGTGAGACGTTGGACCTCTTCCGCGGCGCCTTCGATCTGGGGCGGATAGGAACCGCCGGGGAACGGTCGCAGCCCGTCCGCGATCCGGCTGGCGATTCCGACGGGATTCTTCACGACGACTTCGAAAGCCCGCTCCTTTCCAAGATAAGCGAACTCATCGAGCATCTCCGCCGTCGTTCTGAAATGGAGCGGAGGCTGAAGCTGGGCATCCGGAAAGTCCCTCGCGGTCAGGAGAATCCTGCGGAGTTCGGCATCGCGGGGCTGGAGATAATGGGCATCGCTGGTGGCGCACACCGGCCTCCGCGCTGCATCGCCCAAGGAGAGCACCAGCCGGTTCAACTGGCGCAGGTCCTCCTCCTCCTTCAGCTTGGCATCCTTCTCCCGCAGCAGGAAGGCGTTGTTGCCGATGGGTTGGACCTCGAGATAGTCGTAGAAGCGGGCTTTCGCAACCAGGGGTCTACCACGGACGAGTGCCAGCGTCTCGGCGAAGGAGGACCCCGTGGACTCGTAGGCTTCGCGGACGGCTGTGAATATCTCACCCGCCTCGCAGGCCGCGCCGACCAGGAGTCCGGTGCGGAAATAGCGCAGGAGGCTGCGGGGGATGCGGGGTTTGTAGTGGAAGTATCGCGTATGCGACTCGGAGACGAGACGGTACAGTCCATAGAGTCCGACGACATCCTTCACCAGAAGGATGATGTGATGGACGGGGACCGCCTTCGTGAGAAACCTCTCCTTGGGGATTCGCCCGACCTTTTCGTCCAGCTCCTGCAAGGATTTCACACCGGACAAGGCATACAGTGCGGTGAATATGCCGCCGCATACTTCGGCGTCATCCGTCGCGCGGTGGTGACGTTCCAGCGAGACGCCGAGGGCGGCTGCGACCGTTGGCAGTTTATAGTTCGAAAGTCCCTTGAGGAGCAGCTGGGATAGGTTGAGCGTATCGATGACGGCAGGATTCATCTTGAGGTTCCGCGTAGCCCTTGATCCGCCATACCGAAGGAAGTCGAGGTCGAAGAACGCGTTGTGCGCGACCATGGGCCTGGCCCCCATGAAGTCGGAGAGCCGCTCGAGGGCTTCCTCGGGAGTCGATGCGCCCTCGACCATCTCCTGGGTGATGCCGGTCAGCCGCGTCGACTCCTCCGGGACCGGGATGCCGGGGTCGACCATCAGCGACAGGCGTTCGGAAGGGGTGAATCCACCCTTCCCGTCCGGCAGGAAGATCACGGCGCCGACCTCCAGGAGGCGATCCTTCGAAGCGTCGAGTCCGGTGGTCTCTACGTCGACCGCGACGAATCCATCGTCGAGGGTGGATGCTTCGGCGCCGAAGAGCGCCACGTCCCCATCGTCCACGAGATAGCCCTCGATGCCGAAGATCAGCTTCAAGGGATTCCCCGCCGTCCGCGCCTTCTCGAAGGCGTTGAACGCGTCCGGAAAAGCCTGGACCACGCCATGGTCCGTGATGGCGACGGCGGAATGCCCAAATGCGGCGGCTGTCGCGACGAGAGCCTCGACATCGCACACGGCGTCCATGGCGGACATCTTCGTATGGACATGCAGCTCGACGCGCTTCTCAGGGGCGGAGTCGCAGCGGTCCGGAGGGGCCTTGGCTTCCATCAGCCCCTCGGCGCGGATCTGCAGGTCCTTCGCATATTGGGAATCGAAGAAGACGTTGCCGTAGACCCCGATGAATGCGCCCTGGACACATCGCTCCGCCACGTCATCGGCATCCTCGGGCTTGAGGAATGCCTTCACGGAGATGGAACTCGTATAATCCGTCACGGAAAGTGTGAGCAGGACCTTCGTGTTCTGACTGATGGATCGGGTCTCGACGGCCAGGATCCTGCCCTCGACGCGCACCGTACCGGACTCGCTGTTGAGGGACACGACCGGGACCGAGACGATATTGGAATCGGCTCTGCCCCAGAATACACCCTCGGCCTGGGGGCGGCGCCGGTAGGCCGCTTTTCCATCACGGCTGGATGCCCCATGGTTTCTGGTGTTTCCAGCGGAGTTCTTCGGCAACTTGTCCCTTTCCGCGGCGTTCCTGCGATGGGCCTCGTTCGCCTGCAGGTCCGCGGATTGGCAAAGCGCCTCGGCATATTGGCCAAGGTCACCCTGGGAGTCGATGGGATCGACGACCACGAATTCCAAGGACGTGCCGAGGTGGTCCTGGAAGAATCGGCGAAGACGGCCAGCCAGATCGGCGACGCGGATGGAGTCGTGGCAGACCGTCGCGATGGCGAGTGAGACTCCCTCCTCGGTCGGTGTCCAGGTCGATGCGCCGAGAAGGGTAGCCAGGAAAGCATCGGTCGAGCGGAGGCGGCGCAAGGCCCAGTCCTTGAGGAGACAAGCCGATTCCGCCGCGGCCAGGCCGCTCAGCGACTCAGGCAGGTGGATAGAGATGCAGACTTCGGGGATGCCGGCCGCGTGCTCCATCGCGGCCTCGGCGATGCACAGGGCTTCGGACCTCTCGGGAGCCTCCAGCAGAAGGTCGATGCGCAACGCTCCATCTGGAGAGATGGAGACGGCGGTCACCAGGCCGTCGAGGGACGCGACGGCAAGGCGGGAAGCCTCATCGGGCACGATCGAGGAAAAGAACGTGAGGAATCCGGAGCGCACGGCTAGCTTTCTCCAGCGAGGCGTAGGACTTCCTTCATGAGCTCATCGACGGCGTCGGCCTCCGATACCTTGCGCAGGATCTCGCCCTTGGCGAACAACAGGACTTCCCCGTCGCCGCCGGCCAATCCGATATCGGCCTCGCGCGCTTCTCCGGGCCCATTGACCGCACAGCCCATGACGGCGATGCGCAGGTCCGCATGGATGTCGGCGATGCGGCGCTCGACTTCCTCGGCGATCTTCACGAGGTCGATGCGCGTTCGTCCGCAGGTCGGACAGGAGATCAACTCGGGGCCATGGCGTCGAGAGCCGGCGGCGCGCAGGATGGACCATGCGGCGCGGACCTCCTGGACGGGATCCCCGGTCAGAGAGACGCGGAGCGTGTCACCGATTCCGTCGACGAGCAAAGCTCCGATTCCGACGGCGGATCGGATCACGCCCTCCTTCGGGGTGCCGGCCTCGGTCACGCCGAGGTGCAGGGGATAGCGCGTCTTCGCCGCCATGGCGCGGTAGCTCAGGACGGTCAGCAGCGGGTCCGAGGCCTTGATGGAGACGACGATGTCGTCGAAACCGCAGGCTTCCAGCTCTGCAATCGCACGCAACGCGCTTTCGGTCATGGACTCGGCGTTGACGCCGCCGTATTTCGTCAGCAGGTCCCGGGGCACGGAGCCGGAGTTCACGCCGACGCGGATGGGGACGCCGCGCGCCTTGGCAGCAGCGGCGACCTGCCGGACGCGGTCGGGTCCCCCGATGTTGCCGGGGTTGATGCGGATCTTATCGGCGCCGGCTTCGAGGCTTGCGAGCGCAAGACGGTAATCGAAGTGGATGTCGGCGACGAGGGGTACGGGGGAGGTCTTGCGCACTTTCGCGAAGACCTGTGCCGACTCCTCGTCGGGCACGGCCAGCCGGACAAGTTCACAACCGGCTTCGGCCAGTGCCTTCACCTGGGCAATGGTGGCCGCCGCGTCCCGGGAATCGGTGTTGGTCATGGACTGGACGACGACCGGCGCGCCCCCGCCGATCATGACGCCGCCGACGACTACGGGGCGAGTCACATGGCGTGCGGTCATCGGGCGGCGATCCGCATGATGTCGAAGACGAAACCGACCAGAGCGAGGCAGATGATGAGGAAGAAGCCGACCATGACGATGCCGCTCTCGACTTTCTCCGGCAGTCGCTTGCCTCCGCGGGCGGCTTCGATTGCGATGAGGACCAGCTGACTGCCGTCGAGCGCCGGAATCGGCAGGAGATTGAAGATGCCGAGGTTCACGGAGATCAGGGCGAAGATCAACAGCAGAGTGGACGCCGTGACGCCGAATGGCTGATTCTGGGAGACGATCCCGCCGATCGTGTCGACGATCCCGACCGGTCCGGACAGCGCATCCTGAGGCTTCACGGCACCGCTGAAGAGCATGGAGAGACTGCGGAAGGTCAGTTTCACCACCGAGGCACTGCTCTTGACGGCGGCTCCCATGGCGCCGAAGAAGTTCTTCCCGTAGGAGAACGAGATGCCTCGCCCATTGACGTACTCGTATTCGGTCGCCTTCATGGTCAGTGTCTTCTCGATTCCTGCTCTGAGGACCACGACGGTCAGGTCGTTCGCAGCGCCCCCCTGGACGGCTGCGGCAAGTTTGTCGCGGTCGGTGGAGGCTACGCCGTTGACCGAGACGAGCACGTCGTCGACCACGAGCACGGGGGTTCCCCCGTTCGAAGTCGCATCGACGGACAGGACGAGCAACCCGCCATCGACGGCCTGCCCCTGGGTCGTGATGCCGAGTCGATAGGCCTTGGACTTCTCCGGCATGAGGTTGACCGTCCTGGCCGCTGTACCATCGGCGGGCTGGACGCGGAGGCTGATGGCGGCGGTATTGGCCACGAAGCCGTTCTCCATATCGTAGTCCATCGTGGCCCAGAGGTTCGAGCCATTCACGGAGAGTATGCGGTCACCGACCGCAAGCCCTGCGGTCGCCGCCTGCGTACCCGCAGCCGGGGCCACGAGGAAAGGCGTACTGTAGCCGAGGATGGCGAACAACACCAGGAATGCGAGAAGACCGCAGAAGATGTTGACCACCGGTCCGGCGCCGATCACAAGGGTCCGCGCCCAACGGGGACGTCTGTAGAACAGACCGGGGTCGCCCTCGACGGTGCGCTCCTCTTCTCCGGCGAAACGGACGAAGGCGCCAATGGGAAACAGGCGGATACTGTATTTGATGTCCTTGCGGGTCCACTGGAACAGCTTGGGACCCATGAAGACCGAGAACTCCTCGATCTTGAACTTGAGGGCTCGGCCCATCAGGAAGTGTCCCAGTTCGTGCAGGATCATGAGGAGGCTGAGGACTAGAATACCGATGACGATTCCCATGGATCAACGTCCTTCCTTCCGGCTGCTGCCGGGTCTGTCCATCATGCGACGGCGCGTCTCCACGTCAAGCGAGAGAACGGTCGCGAGGTCGGGGGCGGCGAGGAATCCGGAAGCCATGTGCGCTTCCATCTCCTGTTCGACAAGGCGAGGGATGTCCAGAAAGCCGATCCGTCCTTCGAGGAATAGCGCGACCGCCTCCTCGTTGGCCGAGTTCATGACAGCGGGGAGGCTTCCACCCGTGCGGCCGGCCCAATAGGCAAGATCCAGACAACGGAATGTCCTAGGGTCGGGACGCTCGAAGGTCAAGGAGCCGCATTCGAAGGGATCGAAGCGGACGCAGTCTCCGGCGACGCGGTCCGGGTGACTCAGCGCCACCTGGATGGGCAGTTTCATATCGGGACGGCCGATCTGGGCGAGGACGGATCCGTCGACGAATTCGACCATGGAGTGGATGATGCTCTGAGGATGGACCACGACGACCACCTTGTCGACAGACACGTCGAAGAGCCATGAGGCTTCGATGACCTCGAGGCCCTTGTTCATGAGCGTGGCGGAGTCGATGGTGATCTTTCCGCCCATCCGCCAGGTCGGGTGCGCCAGCGCCTGCTCGACTCCGATTCCTTCGAGCCCGGCGCGGTCTCGGCCGCGGAACGGTCCGCCGGAAGCGGTCAGAAGAATCCGGGACAACGACTTTTCCGGAGCTCCCCATAGGCATTGCCATATGGCGGAGTGCTCGCTGTCCACGGGATTCAAGGCAAGGCCCTTCTTTCGAACAAGCGGCATGACAAGCGAACCGCCCGCGACGAGAGTCTCCTTGTTCGCGAGAGCGACTCCCTTCCCTGCCTCCAGAGCCGCGAGAACCGGCACGAGACCGGCCACGCCGACCATGGCCGCTACGACCCTATCGGACGCAGGGAAGGTCGCGACGGCTCGGACACCTTCGTCCCCATGCATCACCTCGACGGGGAATCCGCAGCCCGACAGGAGGGCTGTCAACTCGATCGCGCCCTCGGCGGTCGCGGTCGACAGGAGGCGAGGATGGAAGAGGCGCGCCTGCTCGGCGAGAAGCGCGACGTTTCCACCCGCGGCCAGGGCGTCTACGCGCAGACCAAGCGAGCGTGCGACTTCCAGCGTCTGGGTGCCGATGGACCCGGTGGAGCCGAGGATGGAAATGGAGTGGACCAAACGGACACCTCCCGTGTGGAATCGATCAATGGATCGCAGAGAAAGGCTGGACAACATAATACACGATGCTGGCGAGTACCAGAACGGGTGCGGTGAAGAGGACGCTGTCGAAGCGGTCGAGCACGCCGCCGTGTCCGGGAAGGACATTGCCGAAGTCCTTGATGCCGCTCCAGCGCTTGACCGCCGAGGCCAGCCAATCCCCAAGCTGGGCCGTGGCACCGCAGACGAGGCCGGTCACCAGTCCGAAGAGGATGTTGGCGGTCGCGGAGACTTCGACGGGCCATCCCTTGCCCATGAAGAGATAGAAGAAAAGGGCCATGATGCCCATGCAGGCGAGCATGCCTCCAACAGCGCCTTCCAGGGTCTTCTTGGGGCTGATGTTGGGCACCAGCTTGTTTCGTCCGAGAAGAGAACCGGAGAAGTATGCGAAGACATCCGTGATCCAAGCGGCGATGGGGGCGGCCAGCATCCAGAGGAAGCCGTCCGGCACCGCGTACAGGACGAGGACCGAGCAGGACAGAGGGAAAGCGACGTAGATCACCATGGTCGAGGTCGCGACGCCGTCGACCAGGGAGCCCGGGCCGTGGGCGAGCACCGTCGCGAGCACGAGGAGCATGGACAGCATGAGCATCAGGAAGGCCGTGCATGCAAGTCCCTCGCTGATCATGCGCATCATCTCGGGCTTCCAGTCCGCGTATGGCGTCGGGTCGAAGGTAACCAGAGCGGGCAGGCGCCATTCGGGGGCTTCATGGAATGCCAAGGGGAGCAGGGGGGCCAGCACGCTGAAACTGCCGACGAGGGCGACGGGCCGGCTGACCTTGGTTCCATGGGAAATCACGGCGTTGGCGAGCTCCAGAGTGCAGATCACGGATACCGCCGTGAAGAGCAGTACCGGAAGGATTGGCCAGAGGAAGCCGGGCACGAGCAGCAAAGCGACGGCCAGCGTGAAGATGGCACCGGTCAGGATCCGGACGATCATCCCTTCACCCCCCCGAACCGACGATCCCGCGCGGTGTAGGCCTTGAAAGCCTCGACGAGGTCGTGGGCGGAGAAATCGGGCCAAAGGACGTTCGAATACCAGAATTCGGCATAAGCCGACTCCCAGAGAAGGAAGTTCGACAGTCTCTGCTCACCACTCGGTCGGATCACGAGGTCGGGGTCCGGGACATCCGGTAGGTAGAGACGGGAGGCGAAGATCGCTTCGTCGAACAGGTCGGGGTCGATCCTGCCTGCGACCGCATCCCTTGCGAGAGAAGCGGCTGCCTGGACTATTTCTCGACGGCCTCCATAGTTCAGGGCGATGATGAACTGCATGTTCGTCCGGTCCATTGACTTCCGCTCGGCCAGTTCCACCGCATCCCTCACGGACTGCGGGAGGTTCACCCTGTCCCCGAGGAAACGCAGGCGTATCCCGACCTTCTCCAACTCCTCGTCGAAGCGGACGAGGAACTCGAGGAAGAGGTCCATCAGTGCGGAAACTTCATCGTCGGGACGGGACCAGTTCTCCGTGGAGAACGCATAGACCGTCATGAACTTGACGCCATATCTACCGCAGGCGTCCACGATCCGATGCAGGTTCTCCGCTCCCTGCCTGTGTCCGGCTTGGCGAGGCAATCCGCGGCGGCGCGCCCATCTCCCGTTGCCGTCCATGATCACGGCGAGGTGCGTCGGCACGGCCACACCGGCAGGCAACGCCTCGAGTTCGTCGTTTCCGTGGCCACGGACTTTCAACACCGACCTTCCCAGGAAACCGCGCCACCCGGAGCTTGCCATGGTCACCCTGCCTTCCATATGAGCGCCGGGCTCCAAGTCGGAGCCCGGCCAGCGGATCGGAGAGTCGTCTTCCGAGCGACCATGCTGCGGGTCAGACCTCCATCAGATCCTTTTCCTTGTCGCATATCTGCTTCTCGATCTCGGCGATATAGGAGTCCGTGATCTTCTGGATCTCCTTCTCGGCCTCGGTAAGCGTGTCTTCCGACATCTCGTGTTTCTTCTGAAGGTCCTTGAAGTGGTCGATGGCTTCGCGGCGGAGGTTGCGGATCGCGACCCGGGCTTCCTCGCCCATCCTGTGTGTCGACTTGACGAGGTCCTTGCGGCGTTCCTCCGTCAGAGCCGGGAAGACCAGGCGAATCGACTTTCCATCGTTGTTCGGATTCAGCCCGAGGTCCGACGTGTTGATCGACTTGACGATTTCCTTCAGGGTGCTGGGGTCCCAGGGAGTGATCAGGATGATCCGAGCTTCCGGCACTTGAATGTTGGCGACCTGCTGGACCGGAGTCTTCGTGCCGTAGTAGTCGATGGTGAGCTTGTCGAGCACGTGCGGATTCGCTCGACCGGCACGGATCGCGTGGAATTCCTCCTGAAGCACATGGAGCGTCTTGGTCATCCGGTCCTCGTAGGATTTGTAGCTATCCCTGTTCAGTATGAACATGCGTCCGACCTCCTAAGTTCGCGGTTCGATTCCTGATTCGTTTCTGTAGCCCTATTATATGTCATCGACTCTCCTGCATTCAACGCCTATGACACGGTCCTCTTGTCATGTTGCATGGATTCCTCGACAAAGAGACGGCGCCTTCCCGAAACCGGGAGGCGCCGACCGTGGCGGGAGCCGCAAATCTGAAACACGTCTACGATACGATCGTTCCGATTTTCTCCCCATAGGCCATCCTCAGGATGTTCTCCGGGTCCTCGAGACTGAACACCGCCATGGGAACGTGGTTGTCCCTGCACAGGGAGGCCGCCGCGGCGTCCATCACACCCAGATTCTTGGCGAGCACCTCGTCGAAGGAGACGGTCTCGTAGCGGACAGCGTCCGAATGCTTGTTCGGGTCCTTGTCGTACACCCCATCGCACATCGTCGCCTTGAAGAAGACATCGGCCTCGATCTCCGCGGCGCGAAGGGCGGCGGCCGTGTCGGTCGAGAAGAACGGATTGCCCGTCCCGCAGGCGAAGATCACGATGCGGCCCTTCTCAAGGTGTCGGACAGCCCGCTTGCGGATATACGGCTCGCAGATCTGGCGCATCTCGATGGCGGACAGCACGCGTGTCTCGGCGCCGGCCTGATCGAGGGCGTCCTGCAGGGCCAGCGAGTTCATCGCCGTCGCCAGCATGCCCATGTGGTCCGCGGTCACCCGGTCCATCCCCGCGCTCGTGCGGCCCCGCCAGAAATTGCCTCCGCCGACCACGACGGCGACTTGGACGCCCATGGCGCTCAATTCGCGGATCGTGGCGCCCAAAGCCCGAAGCACCTCGTTGTCGATGCCCGTGCCCTTTCCTCCGGCGAGCGCCTCGCCGCTGATCTTCAGAAGGATCCGCTTGTAGACCGGTGTGCCCATGTACGCTCCTCCATTCTGAAAAGAAGGGACACGCACTGCATGTCCCTTCTTTGTCCCGATTCAGTTCTTGATCTGCTTCATGACCTCTTCGGCGAAGTTCTCTTCCTTCTTCTGGAGCCCTTCTCCCATTTCGAAGCGGGCGAAGCGCCGGATGGAGATCTTCTCGCCGATCTTGGCGATCTTCGACTTGAGCAGCGCATCGATCGTGACGGAGTCGTCCTTCACGAAGCTCTGCTCCAGCAGACAGTTGTCCGAGAAGAATTTGGACATCCGGCCGTCCACGATCCGGTCGACGACCTTCTCGGGCTTGCCTTCGTTGAGCGCCTGGTTGCGGACGATCACGCGCTCCTTCTCGAGTTCCTCTGCAGGAACCTCTTCCTTCGTGATCCACTTGGGGTTCATCGCGGCGATCTGCATCGCGACGTCCTTGACGAAGCTCTTGAATTCCTCGCCCTTGGCGGCGAAGTCGGTCTCGATGTTGACCTCGACCAGCACGCCGATGCGTCCGCCGGCGTGGATGTAGGATTCGACGATGCCCTCGGCGGCGATTCGGCTCGACTTCTTGGCGGCCGACGCCATGCCCTTCTCACGCAGCCAGGCGACGGACTTCTCCACATCGCCGGCGGTCTCGGTCAGGGCCTTCTTGCAGTCCATCATGCCCGCGCCCGATTTCTCGCGCAGGTCCTTGATCATGTCCATGGTGATGTCCATTCGTACGGTTCCTCCTCGTTTGGCGGTCGACGGACCGATTCCTTCGTCCTATTCTGCAGTCGTCTCTTCGACCTTCTCGGTCTCTTCGGTCATCACGGGAGCCTTGGGGTCCGACGGACCTTCCATCTGGACGCCCTGACGGCCTTCGATGATGGCGTCGGCCATCTTGCCGGCGATCAGCTTGACGGCGCGGATCGCGTCGTCATTGCCGGGAATGACGTAGTCCACTTCGTCCGGGTCGCAGTTGGTATCGACGATGCCGACGATCGGAATGCCCAGGCGACGCGCTTCGAGGACCGCGATGTGTTCCTTGCGGGGGTCGACGACGAACAGGCAGGCCGGCAGGCCGGGCATGTCCTTGATGCCGCCGAGGTTCTTCTCGAGCTTGTCCATCTCGAGCTTGAGCTTGGCGACTTCCTTCTTGGGCAGGACGTCGAAGGTGCCGTCTTCCTGCATGCGGGTCAGCGAGGTCAGGCGGTCGATCCTCTTGCGGATCGTGCGGAAGTTGGTCAGCGTGCCGCCGAGCCAGCGGTTGTTCACGAAGTACATCCCGCAGCGCTCCGCCTCTTCCCGGACGGAGTCCTGGGCCTGCTTCTTGGTGCCGACGAACAGCACGTTTCCGTGCGCGATGGAGACGCTGCGCACGAACATGTACGCGTCGTCGACCTTCTTGACCGTCTTCTGCAGGTCGATGATGTAGATGCCGTTGCGCTCCGTATAAATGTAGGCGGCCATTTTCGGATTCCACCTGCGGGTCTGGTGGCCGAAGTGAACGCCTGCTTCCAGGAGCTGTTTCATGCTGATGACGCCCATGTGAAAGAGTCCTCCCTTTTTTCCTCCGCGGACCCTGAACCGGCTCTGAATGGCCGAAGGCAGGATGGTCCGCGTGCGTAATATAGACCGACGGAATTGTACCATGGGGCCACGGCAAGATGCAAGACATGTGTCCCGGACCCGGATTGATTGGATTGATTCCATTCATCCTGCATCGGAATGATTCAGATATCGATGCCACGCCTTGACAGGCTTTTCCGAAGGTCCTCCGGACTTGTGTATAGAATCCCTTCGAATCCGCATCGGGCACCGCCCTCGACATTGGCTTCCATGTCGTCGATGAACACCGATTCCTCGGGCAGGATGCCGCACGACTCTGCCAAGCGCTGGAAGATCGCAGCATCGGGCTTGATCAGCTTCACCTTGAACGATACGATGCCTCCAACGAAAAGACCCATGAATTCAAATCGCACACACACCTCATCGAAGGCAGCCGCATGGAAATTGGACAGGAAATAGGTCGCATATCCCATTTTTCTCAATTCCATCAGGATTTCGACCGTACCGTCGATCGGCGTCAGCATCTCCATCCAATGGTCGACGACATCGCGTAGAATGGCTTCTGGGCATTCCGACCTTCTGACCCAGAGTTCGATGGCTTCCTTTTCGGTCAGTATCCCCAAGTCGAGCTGCACCCATTCCTTGCTCCAGAAAATATCGTTCATAAGGGTTTGAACATGTTCGGGTGCGATATGCATCGTCCTCAGGAATCTTTCGGGCAAGTAGTTCAACAATACATTTCCAAGGTCGAAGACTATGTTTTTTACCAAGCGGCTCCGCCTCTCCCCTTCTCCTCCATGCGTCCGATCGCCAGGAGGATTCCATGCAGTATGGCTTGTGGACGGGGCGGGCATCCCGGCACGTAGACGTCGACCGGCACGAGTCCGTCGATGCCGTCGCGGGTAGCGTAGGAGTCTCGGAAGATGCCTCCGCTGCAGGCGCAGGCGCCGACGGCGACGACCAGCTTCGGGTCGGGCGTGGCGTTGTACGTTTTCAACAGAGCGAGCTCCATGTTGCGCACGGCGGTGCCGGTGACGAGCAGCAGGTCGGCATGGCGGGGCGAGGCGACGAAATGGACGCCGAATCGCTCGATGTCGTTGAACGGGTTGTTGAGGCCGTTGATTTCGTAGTCGCAGGCATTGCACGAGCCCGAATCCACTTCCCGTATGGCAAGACTGCGTCCGAACCGGCGGTGGATCTCCTTCGCGAGCAGGTGCCCGGTCGTCTCGATGGATTCGGCGGGCAGCGCCTCTTCTCGAATGACGATCGGCGAGATGCGCAGGTCCGCGCGGTTGCGGCGGGCGAGCTCGAAATGAGGGGTCATCCGGGCGGCGCCGGTCGGGCAGACGTCGGCGCACAGGGCGCAGAACACGCATTCATCATAGTTGATGCCGATGCCGCGGACGGGGTCGATGGCGATGGCACCGGATGGGCAACGGGCGACGCAGGCGCCGCAGAGGTTGCATGCGGAGGCGTCGATCGCGGGGGATGCCGCGAAGCGGGACGAATCCATGGGTCGCTTCGGGTAGGCGAGCGTCACGCGGCCGTGCTGGAGGATCTTGCCGATCATACCCATGGCTCTTTCCTCCCTTTCATAGGTCGTTTCCCGCATACGAGAGGTTGAAGCTCTTGTTGATGAGCGGGAAATCAGGCACGACGTTTCCCTTCACGGCGATGCACAGGGCCGGCCAGTTGCAGAAGGAAGCCGTGCGGACCTTGAGGCGCGCGACGGTACCTTCCGGACCGGATTCGACCCAGATCAGGGACTCCCCGCGCGCGGACTCCACGAGGCCGAACGCGCCGCGTCCGCCGGGGATTGGACCGATATCGGCGTGGACGCTTCCGTCAGGATTCCTTTCGAGGACCTGGAGCATCAGGTCGATGGACTGGAGGCACTCCTCGATCTTCACGTTCATCCGGCAGTTCACGTCGCCGTTGTTGTGCTCGGGGACGCTGAAATCGAAGTCGGCATAGGCGGCATAGGGATAGGACTTCCGCACGTCGTAGCGGATCCCGCTGGCGCGGCCGCCGGGACCGGTGGCGTGCAGGTCCATGGCGACCTCCTTCGACAGGATTCCGGTGTTCTCGACGCGGTCGATGAAGAGGTTGTTGGCGTGGAGGATCTTCGCGGTGTCGACGAGTTCCTTTCGGATCCTGCGGAGCTGGGCCGAGACGCTCTCTTCCTTCCCTGCCGTGAAATCCAGGCGGACTCCGCCGAGGCGGTTGACGCTTCTCAGGAACCGCTGACCGCAGAGCTCGTCGGCCACGAGGTAGGCCCAGCCGCGCATCAGCCGGAATTGGAAGCCAGCGAAGCCGTAGGCGGTGTCGAGGCAGATGCCGGCGAGATCTCCGAGGTGGCTGGTCAGGCGTTCGAGTTCAGCGAACAGGACGCGGGTATGTCGAGCACGGAGCGGAACCTTCACGCCGGAGATGCTTTCGACGGCTTCGCAGTAAGCGAGGGAGTTCGCGAAGGTCTCATCGCCGGATATGCGTTCGGCCAGATAGAGGCAGTGCTCGAAGGGCTTCCCTTCGGCTAGCTTCTCGATGCCCTTGTGGACATAGTAGAGCTGGGCCTCGAGGTGGACGATGGGTTCGCCGGCCACGCTGAAGCGGAAGTGTCCGGGTTCGATGATCCCTGCATGGACTGGACCGACGGGGATCTCGAAGACGCCTTCGCCTTCCACGCGGCGGAAGACGGAGGCGCCTTCGACCCGGAGTGGTTTGCGCTCCTTGGGGAAGTCCTTTCGAAGGGGGTGTTCTCCAGCTGGCCAGTGGGCGTGATGGAGGAGGGGTCGCGGGTCGGGGTGGCTGTCGGGCACGAGACCGAAGAGGTCCTGGATCTCGCGCTCATAAAGGGTTGCGGCGTGTACGGTGGCCGAGATGCTGGGGAAGGTGCCGGGATCTGGAGCGACGGGCATCTCGAGGGTGAGCAGGCGCCCGGCGTCGCGGTGGGCGAAGGTATAGCGGAGCAGGTATCGGCCGGACGCGGCGCGTTCATCGGTGGCGAAGAGGCAGACGAGCGCATGGCCCGACACCGTGACCAGCTGGGTCGCGAGAGAGACGAGTTCGTCGGCGCGGACGGGCTGGCGGGTCTCCGCGAGGCTCATGCGCCCACCCCCCCGGAGAGGAGCGTCTGGGCGCGTGTCAGGAGCCTCAGCAGCCAGTCGGGCAGGAAGACGCCGGTCACGAGGACGACGACCAGCAGGAGGACGACCACGGCCGCGCCGAGCGGATTGGGCTCGCCGGGTGCGACGGCGGAGAGGTCCGTGGAGGGGCGGGGATAGAACATGCGGAACATGGCCTGGACGATCCCGGCGAAGACGAGGGCAAGGAGGGCCACGACGCCGACGCCGAGGAGGAAGCGGTGCTCGCCGAAAAGAGACGTCAGCATGCCGAGTTCGCTGGAGAAGAGGCTGAACGGTGGGGTGCCGCCGAGGGCGATCAGGCCGAGCAGGAAGACCGGTCCGGTCACCGGCAGCGCTTTCGTGAGATGGCCCACCTTGCCGATCTCACGGGTTCCGAATTTCTGCAGGACGGTGCCGGAAGTCAGGAAGAGCATGGATTTCGTGAAGGAATGGTTGACCAGGTGATAGAACGCGGCGAAGAGGGAAAGCGGGGAGAAGACGCCCACGGCGATCGCGACGATGCCCATGTGCTCGATGCTCGAATAGGCCAGCAGCCGCTTGTAGTCCTTCTGGGTCAGCAGGAACAGCGCCGCCGCGAGGATCGAGAGGAATCCGGCCGCGATCAGAAGGCGCCCGGTGTAGAGAGAGCTGCCGAGGTTGCGGTTGACGATGGAGACGGTGCGCATCAAGGCGTACATGGCGGCGTTCAGATGGACGCCGGAGAGGAGTGCGCTGACGGGGGACGGGGCCTGGTTGTAGGCGTCGGGGAGCCAGGTGTGCATGGGGGCGAGGCCGGCTTTGGTGCCGAAGCCGACGAGGAGGAAGACGAAGGCGAAGCGGAGATAGGAGCTGTCCAGCGCGCCCGCGCTGGCGGAAAGCGCGGTCCAGTCGAGCGAGGTGCCCTCGCCGAGGACACCGGCTGCGGCGCTGTTCAGGAAGATGATGCCGACCATGGCCAGCGTGATCCCGACGGAGCAGAGGATGATGTATTTCCAGGCCGCCTCGAGGGCGGACTTTCCACCGTGGAAGCCGACGAGGAAGACCGATGCGAGTGTCGTGGCCTCGATGGCGATCCAGACTGCGCCGAGGTTGCGGACCGTGAGCGCCAGCACCATGGTGAACAGGAAGACGTGCATGAGGAGATAGAGCAGGCGCACGCGTCCGGCGTCCATGGCGCCGTGGCGGATCTCGTTTTCGACATAGCCGATGGTGTAGAGGCATACCAGAAGGCCTATGGCCGCGACCAGATCGAGGAACAGGACACTGACGGCGTCGAGGTAGAGCAGTCCACCGAACAGCGCGGGCGACACGGAGCCGTACCGGAGGACGTCGACGGTCGCGAAGACGGCGATGCAAGCCTGCAACGCGGTAGAGCCGACGCTCACTGCATGCTGGAAGCGCCGGGGCAGCGGCAGCGCGAGAAGCAGCAGCGCGGCGGGCGGGATGAGCCAGAGAAACAGTTCCATCTCCCCTACCCTTTCAGATCGCTCATGCGGTCGGTGTCCGTGGAGTCGAAGGCTTCGTCGATCCGGAAGACCATGAGCCCCAGAATCAGGACGGCGGTGACGAGGTCGATGAAGATGCCCATGTCCACGATGAACGGCATGCCGTCGGAGGCGTACAGGGCCGTGACGAAGAGACCGTTCTCGATGGCGAGAAGGCCGACGATCTGGCCGACCGCCTTCTTTCGGCTTATAAGGAAGACGAGACCGATCAGGACGGCGGACAGCGCGTCAACGAGGAGGATCAGCGTGTTTCCATCCTTCACGGCGGCAATGGACGAGACGGCGGCATAGACGAGAACGACGAGGGCGCTGCACAACAGGACCAGCGTCGGGATGTTGAGGAAGAAATCCTTCTCGACCTTGTACTCGACGGCCGCGTAGGTGCGATGGAGGACGCGCGGGATATAGATGACCTTGAGGACCACGAGGACGACGAAGACGGCAAGGATGTCGACGCGGCCGGAGTGCAGGAACTCGCGCACGCCGAGCAGTCCGGTGTTGAGGGCGATCAGGACGGACTGGGCGCGGAAGACGCCGATATACGAGTGTATCCGCTTGCTGGCCACGAGGACGAACGCTGAAAGGAGGATGAGCGAGGACAGGACGACGCTATAATTCTCCAAAGGTCACCTCCCCGGCACGAGAAGCTGCAGCAGGCCGAGGAAGGACAGGATGAAGGCCAGTGCGGCAAGATTCGGCACGCTGAAGAAGCGGAGCTTGACCGTCGCGGACTCGACGACACCGACGAGAATGGAGAGCAGCAGGACCTTTGCGGCGAAGAACAGGATGGAGAGAAGGATTCCAGCGGCGCCGGCCAGCGCGGCGAATGGGTCGAAGGGCAGGAACAGGTCGACGAGCAGCCCGAGAAGGGCGAGTTGCTTCAGCGCGGCGCCGTATTCCATGATCGCGAGGTGGCGTCCGGAGTTCTCGAGGATCATGGCCTCGTGGACCATGGTGAGTTCGAGATGCGTCGCCGGGTCATCGACGGGAATGCGGGATGTCTCTGCGAGGAGGACCAGGAACAGAGAGAAAAATACGAGGAGGAGGGAGGGCGACAGCAGCGGAAAGGACATGGCGGAAGTCGCCGCGAGGATGCCGGGAATCGAGGTGGTCTTCGCGAAGAGGCCGACGGTGAAGACGCCGAGCAGCAGCGCAGGCTCGACGAGGGCCGAGATCAGGGTCTCGCGGCTGCTGCCCATGCCACCGAACGCGCTGCCTGCATCCATGCCGGAGAGAACGAGGAAGAAGCGTCCGAGCGCGAGGACGAAGAACAGCAGGATCAGATCGCCCGGGAATTCGCCCGGAAGGAGTCTCACGGTCGCGGGGACGAGCAGCGTGGCGAGGAGCGATGTGGAGAAGACCACATAAGGGGCCGCTCGGAACAACCAGGAGGTCGTATCCGAGAGAACCACGGACTTGTGCAGCAGCTTCCATAAGTCCCGGTACATCTGCAGCAGGGGCGCGCCCTTGCGCTTCTGGACGAGCGCCTTGACCTTTCGGATCACGCCGGAAGGAAGCGGTGCGAGCAGCAGCATCACGACGAGTTGGAGAAGCAGGTAGAAGGCCGTTGTCGTCGTCATCCCGATCCTCCCCTCACGCGACCATGAAGTACACCAGAGCCGCGACGAGCGCGAACAGGATGTACGACAGGTAGCGCCGGATGCTCCCGGTCTGGACCGAGGCCTTGGCGCGGTTGGAGAGGTCGTGGGCGAACTTCACGACCGGATCGTAGAGGTATAGCTCGATGAGCGATTCGCTGCGCACCGTGTATTCCATGGAATCGGGGTGGTAGGGATGCTCGCCTTCGACCTTCAGCTCGCGTGTCGGGCGGAAGAGGAAGCGGAAAACGATGCGGAAGGGCTTCGAGAATCCAGTCGCGCTGAACTGCATTCGGGCGTCGAGCTTCTCGTAGCCGCAGTCCCAGGTGCCGTAACGGCGCTCGAGATAGCGGCCGCCGACGAGACGGACGACGCCGAGTGCGGCGAGGGCCAACGCGGCGAGGGCGAGGAACACGACCAGGGGTGAAATCGAGGCGGAGTTTGCCGTGGCGGCAGAGGCCGCGCCACCCGCGTCGAGGCGAAACCAGCCGGTGGCGAGCGAAGACGGGGATACGCCGGTCAGGCTGGCCAAGGGGGCATCGGAGAGCCGGAGGAAGAGCGCCGGGGCGAGGCCGAGGGCGAGGCAGAGGGCGACGAGGATCCCGGAGCCGATGCGCTGCGGCAGAGGAGCTTCCATCGCCTCCGCGGAGCGTGCGTGGCGGGGCTTCCCCAGGAACGCGACGCCGAAGAAGCGGAGGAACGTGGCGGCGGCCAGCGCACCTGACAGGGCAAGAGCGGCGACCGCGAGCACGAACAGGATGTCATAGCCGGAACCGCCTGAGAGGAAACTCTGGAAGAGGGCCTGGAACGTCAGCCATTCGCTCGCGAATCCGTTGAAGGGCACCAGCCCGGAAATCGCGAGGGACCCGCCGAGCACGAGGAGTGCCGTCCCCGGCATCCGGTGGATCAGTCCTCCCATCTGTTCGAGGTTTCGCGTGTGGGTGGCATGGTGGACCGAACCGATGCCAAGGAAAAGACTCCCCTTGAACAGCGCATGGTTCAGCGTGTGGAAAAGGGAGGCGGCAATGGCCACGGATGCGACTGCGGTCTGTCCATTAGCGAGGGCGAGGAAGCCGACGCCAAGGCCGGACAGGATGATGCCGACATTCTCGATGGTGGAGTAGGCGAGGATGCGCTTCACGTCGTTCTCTACATAGGCATGGGATACGCCGGTCAATGCGGACAATAGACCGAGGACGAGCAGGACCGCGCCCCACCAGGAGTCCGTCACGCCGAGGTAGACGAGGACAAAGCGGATCAGTCCATAGATGCCGGTCTTGACCATGATGCCGGACATGAGGGCGGACACATTGGCGGGAGCCGCCGGGTGGGCGTGGGGCAGCCAGACGTGGAGCGGGACGACGCCGGCCTTGAGGCCGAAGCCCACGAGGAAGAGCAGGAACATCACGTTGCGAACGGCCTGCGGAAGGGCGGCGGAAGCGTCGGAGGCGTCCATGGAGAAGGACCCCGTGTACGCGTACATGAGCAGGAACGCAGTCAGAAGAAATGCCGTGCCGATGGTGGTCATGACCAGATAGAGCGTCCCGGCGCGGACATTATCCTCGCGCTCGGATTCGAAGACGACGAGGAAATAGGACAGGATGCTCATGGCCTCCCAGGCCGTCAGGAAGAAGACGGCGTGGCCCGAGGTGAAGACGAAGACCATCGAAAGCACGAACAGCGCATAAAGGACGTCGAAAAGCGGTAGATTCCGCTTGCCGGCGTAGGCTTCGAGGTAGGAGATGGAAAAGAGTGAGACGGCGAAGACCAGGACGGAAAGCGTGAGAAGGAAGAAGGCGGAGAGGTCGTCGAGGACGATCCGCATCGCGAGCAATGGAACCGTGCCGGTAAAGTCGGCGAGCACGGTGCGTCCGGGGGCGAGGAGAAGGTGGAGGAGCGAGGCGGCGAAGCCGGAAACGGCGGCGGCCATGCAGAGGAACTGGGTGATGAGGTTCGCGGTGCGCGGGCTCTTATGCAGAAGAAGGGCGGCAGGCACGGCGGTCAGGTATAGCGCGACCGCGATCCAGAAACCTATTCCCGACTGCACGAACACCATGGAATCGAACCGCCTCCCGTGCCTGCCCCAATCCTTCCGGACGGCGACGAGCCGCCTGTAACATATCATCCCCGCTTTTCCGAGTCAACTTCGCGCCAGCCGAACCAGGTGACGTCTGATGTACGTACGAATCTTCCGCAATGACGTCGGAAGCGGTATGATTCCCCTACAGGAACACAAGGAGGACGAATCCATGCAGCTACAAGGAACTCCCCGCATGACGGCCTATCGAGACGAGATGGTGGAAGCGCTTTCGGCGCTGATCGCATTCCCCAGCGTGAAGGGTCCTGCCATTCCCGGTGCGCCCTATGGGGCCGAAACGGTGCAGGCGCTCGAGTTGGTTCTGGGGTGGGGACGTGCGGTCGGATGCCGCACCTGTAATCTGGATGGAAAGGCCGGTTGGCTGGAATTCGGCGAAGGTCCGAAGCTGGTCGCCGCCCTATGTCACCTCGATGTCGTCCCTGCCGGCTCCGGCTGGTCGGGAGACCCCTTCACGATGCGACTCGAGGGAGGACGCCTGATCGGCCGCGGCGTAGTCGATGACAAGGGGCCGGCGATCATGACCTTCTTCGCGCTGAAGGCTCTCGCGGCGGATGGGTTGCCGAAGGGCATCCGGTTCCGCCTGGTGCTCGGCCTCGACGAGGAGAGCGGCTCAGGGTGCATGGAACGTTATCTGGAGACCGAGGAAGTCCCGAACTACGGTTTCACGCCGGACGCCGACTTCCCCGTGATCCACGCCGAAAAGGGCATCGCCATGTTCCGTCTCGATTTCTCCCGTTCGCAAGGGTCTGGTGAGCTTCGCCTCGTCGCGGCCGAAGGAGGAAGCCGTCCGAACATGGTCCCCGGCACCTGCCGACTCACTTTCGCCTGTGAGGCTTCTCGCCGCACGGAGTGGGTCGCACAGGCCCGGAATCTCCCAGCCATCCTCTACGGTTGGAAGGGTGCAGTACCCACTCCGTTTCCCTTCATCATCGAAGAGAATGCGGAGGAAGATCGATTCACGGTCGTCGTGACCGGCCGCATGGCCCATGCGAGCCTCCCCTGGGATGGTCGCAACGCCGTATCCGCGGGAATGTTCCTGGCCAAGGAGCTACTCGACCGTGCCGGCGTGGAGGATGCTTTCGTCGCGTTCTACACCACGCGCATCGGCATGGAACTGGACGGCCGGTCCCTGGGTTGCGCGAGCGAAGATGATGTCTCCGGTCCGTTGACGTTGAATGTGGGAATCCTGGCGCTGAATGATTCGCAGGCGAAGTTGACTTTCGACATCCGCTACCCCGTGACCTTGGCGGGCGAGGTCGTTGAATCGGCCGTCCGCGCCGCCGCAGAGGAATCCGGGGCCAGAATGGCCCGAGTCTCCGGACATGTCCCGCTGTTCGTTCCCAAGACGGACCCTCTCGTCACGACGCTCATGGGTGTCTATGAACGGGCGACCGGTACGAAGTCCACTCCGGTCTCCATCGGCGGAGGCACCTATGCCCGAAGCATGCCCAACATAGTGGCCTTCGGACCGGGCTTCCCCGGAATGCCACAGGTTGCCCACCAAGCCGACGAATCCATCGCCGTAGACGATCTACTGGCAGGTGCGGAGGTCTACCTGGCTGCCTTCGAGGAACTCGGCAAGGTGGCGGGCGGCTGACGCCGCCCGTATCGTGCGGGTCCGAGGAATCGACGGGGGGACTACTCGATGAAGACCGCGGAGTACCAGTTCTGCTCCTCCTCCGGAGTTTTCAAGGGGTACAGCGGCAGGTCGAACTTCGCGACCGTCGAGAAGACGTCGATTCCAACGCTGTGGAACGCGGGCCGGGCCTTCTTCGGGTCCGCGCAAGGCAGCCCCTTCAATCCGACGCACTCCTTGCAGCAGGCGCAGTCGCTCATGGAAAAGGCGAAAGCGAAGCCGTCCAGAAAAGCGCGGCGTTCGATTTCGTACGATAGATCCTGCGCGATCTTCTTTTCGTGCGAATGGATGATGACGCCCCAACGATATTCCTTGAGGATGCGCTCAAACTCCCAGGGCTTCAGAGCTCCAGGTCGTGAAGGACACGTCGGGCCCTTCCCCCAGTCCGGGCACCCGTACATGCATTTCAAAAGGGTCCGTGGGTCGAACACCACGTCTTCGATGCGGAACGGCACGGAGTGGGCCGCGCCGAGTTCGAGGGCGAGGTCGGCATACTCCCGGGCGGAGTTCATCTTCTTCAACGGTTCCTTCTCCTTTTCAGTGCTCTCGATGCAAGCAGGACGAGCAGGAGCAGTGCCGCAAGAGAGCCGGAAGCGACGGCAGCGGTAGCAACAGGGGATTCCTGCCACGAGGCGTGCAGTGCAGCGAGGGCGCGCTGTCCGAAAATCATGACAGAAGCAAGAGTCGCGATCCGTGCGGACTCCGCCAGTTCCGTGGGTACCGGAGTGGTGGCGAGCGAATTCTCATGGTTGGTAGGCAAAGGGGTCGGGTCTATGGAGACGGTTTCGTAAGGAGTCGGTCCGTTCGACGGGGAGGCTTCTTCTGGGGTGGTGGGTGTGGCCTCCGCCGACACCGCTGCCGAAGGGGTCGGCGAAGAAATGGGAGTGGGGGACGAAGTCGGATTCATAGTGACTTTGGGGGTCGGCTTCGGCGTGGGGATGGGGGTCGGGGTCTTGGTCGGCTTGGGTGAAGGAGAGGGAGTGGGGCTGACCATCACACCGGTCCAGACGACCGAGGCGGCTGGGTAGTAGGCGTATTTAGCCGCTGGATTGTATATCGAACCATCATTCCACTTCCACTTATGATCGGTACGGATCTGGGAGTCTGTCCGCATATAATAATCCTTGTTCACCGAACCCCCGATTGGGTCGTTCCATGTGAAATCCATGTGGTACCAGTTCGCTCCGACCTGCACGAGCAGCCATGCGTGCGCGCCTTTCGCACCGCTCAGGCCATTCGGATAGGCATAGGGGGTGTACAGGCTCGCATCGATGGCGACGCGGGGCAGGACGAGTCTTACTGAATAGCCCGCTTCTGAAAGCATGGCATATCCGTACAAGCTGTATGCGGTGCAGACCCCCCTGCGGCTGATGAGCATGGCAGCCGCCGAGGAATTGTTGGTCGTCTGGTCGTACGCGAAGGTATTGCCGATATATGTGTTGATCGCGGTCAATTTCTGTTCGTCCGTGCCGGTCCTAGGGTAGGAGGTGCCGTTCAGGAACGACCGTACATGCGCTCGGACGAGTTCCCGATCTGCAGGCGACTCTCTCCACCCGACCGTGATCGTCAGCGTCTTCGCTCCAGCAGGAAGATCGACCCCCTCCAGGTAATACGTCACGGTCTGGCGTATCCCAGCTTCGTAGTCGAACCTCGGAAGGTTGAACTGGTCGACGAAGAGATTCATCAGGATCCTCGAATCGTCGAATCGAGCGTACAGGTATTCTTCGGAAGCGGCCGACGAAGTTTCGACGGCGAAGCAATCATACTGGCGCGAGATGGCATCCTGATAATGGAGCGCCAGTTGATCAAGGACACCTGTCTGCGTCGTCGCGGTGAGTTGATAGGTGTGTTGTGGCGTCGGCGTAGCCGCGTTTACTTGCGCAGTTCCAAACGGCAGGACAAAAGCAATGCAAAGGACCAGCACCGTCGCAAGAACGGCGGATATCATGCGTCGAGAACAGGACTTGAATCGGGCGAGAATCTCCAACATGCGAGAGTCTCCTTCGGGTGAAGGTTACCGTGCGTACCCCCCCATGTCAAGTGAACTTCCTGTTTCAGAACTCTTACGTCATGTGATGCGACGTAACACTCTCGAGTGTTATGATGCGGATGAGAGCATGGCACCTCAGCGGAAAGGAAGCATTCATTTGGCTGCATCGACCGCCGTTTCGTATGATTCGTCCCGACTCGTACTTCGAGTTCTCGGTCCGGAGTCGGCCCTGGAAGTCCTCGAATTCTATCGGCGCAACCGTGCGCATCTCTCGCCCTGGGAACCACTGCGCGACCGGGGATTCTATTCTCTGGAGAGGCACATCTCCGCACTGGACGCAGAATGGGCCGATTGGAGTGCCGGCCGAATGCTGCCGTTGTGGATCTTCCTCAAGGACGACCCCACCCGTATCGTCGGGAAGGTCGTTCTGTCGCAGATCGTCCGGGGGGTCTTCCATTCATGCTTTCTAGGCTATAAGCTCGACGGTGCGCTCCAGGGCCGCGGTTACGCCACCGAGGCCGTGCGGCGCGTCATGGACGTCGCCTTCCACGAACTCCGTCTCCACCGGATCGAGGCCCATGTGATTCCACGCAATGTCCGCTCCGTGAAGCTGCTCGAACGACTTGGATTCCAGGCCGAGGGCTATGGACCGAAGTACCTGAAGATCCATGGCATTTGGGAGGATCACCTCCACTTCGCTTTCGTGAAAGGCGCAGGATCCCGGTCCGCATCGGAAACCCACTCTCCCAATCGCGCCCGCGGACTCGCCCTCCACGGCGAGCGCACCATGCTGAGGCTTGCGACCGAGGCGGACGTGCCGGCGCTTGTCGAATACCGCGAGCGCAACCGGGACCGCATCGACCGGTGGAACCCGACCATGGCCGAAGTGGGCCGACTGGAGGAATCGACAAGGAAGCGCGTACTCCAATCCACTTGGCTCTTTGAAGCGGGACGCGAAGCGGATTTCGTCGTCTGCCTGCCGGATCGGCCGGCCTCGATCGTCGGAAGCCTGACCTTCCGCGAAATCACCCCGATGCCTCTTTCCTCCTCGGAGCTAGGCTTCACCGTCGACGCCCTCGTCGAAGGTAGGGGGTATATGCATGACGCATGCCGTACCGGCCTCCGATTCATGTTCGACGTCTTCGGTCTCCACCGCGCCACTGCCTCCTACATGGTGGAGAACGAGCGCAGCGGAAGACTTCTCGAGGTGCTGGGGTTCCAAAAGGAAGGGATCTCCCGGCAGATGCTCTACGTCGGAGGAGAGTGGCGGGACATGGTCCTCACGTCGCTGCTCCGGGAGGATTTCGTCTAGAGGACCGCTGAACCCCAGGAGGTCACGCAAATGGCGGATCTGAAAAGGCTGGTTCTGCTCCATTCCAACGACATGCACGGTGATTTCCTATCCAAGGTCAAGGACGAGAAGCTCATCGGCGGCGTGTCGATGCTGTCCGGGTACGTCTCGAAGGTACGGGAGGAGGAGGAGAGCGTCCTCTACACCATCGCCGGCGACATGCTGCAGGGGTCCCTCATCGACACGGAATTCAAGGGCATCTCGACCATGGAGATCATGAACCATATCGCGCCGGATATCGTCTGCATCGGCAATCACGAGGTGGACTACGGTCTTCCCCACCTCCTTTTCCTGGAGAAGTTCGCGAAATTCCCGATCATCACCGCCAACCTCTACATCAAGAACCAGCTGACGCGTCTCCTTGCACCCAGCCGCATCCTCGAGCTCGACGGGCTGAGGGTCCTGTTCATCGGTATCCTGACGGATGCCGTTCTGGATTCGATCCGAACCGACAAGTACATCGGATCATTCGTCGACATCAAGGACGCTTCCATCGAAGTCGGGAAGATCTGCAACGCCTATAGGACGACCGACGTGGACCTGACCGTACTTCTCACCCACATCGGATTCGACAACGACTGCGCGCTTGCCGCACTTCTCGACCCTGAATGGGGCGTGGACCTCATCATCGGCGGGCACTCGCACACGATTCTGGAGAGACCCGCGGAAGTCAACGGCATCAAGATCGCCCAGGCCGGCACGGGGACGGTGCAGATCGGTCGCTTCGATCTAGAGATAGACAAGGAGTCGAACCACATCTCCTCCTACTCCTGGACACTCGTCCCCATCGACCCGGAGCACTGCCCAAGGGACGAGGCGCTCGAGAATCTCATCGGCTCGTATGAGAACCGGCTCGGTGAAAAGTATGGAAGGATCCTGACCCACTTCAGTCGAAGACTCACGCACCCGGAGAGGACGCAGGAGACCGAACTGGGAGACCTCTTCGCCGACATCTGCGCGAAACTGCTGGGTGTCGACCTGATGCTGCTTGGTTCCGGTTCGATTCGCAAGACCGAACTCGGACCCACCGTGACCCTGGCGGACCTCTACGCGATCTTCCCCTTCCCGGAGTCCATTCTCCAAGTCCTGATGAGCGGCGCCCAGATCCGCCGAGCCTTCGAGAAGATCCTTCTCCCTTTGAATCTCACCAACTCCAGTGAGCACTACCAGGTCAACCGGGGCGTGGAAGTCATCTACGACGAACGGGCAGCGCAGGTGGTCTCGCTACGCATCCATGGAGACCCGATAAAGCCTGATGCGCTTTACAAGGTCGGAATCCAGAACTACCACTTCAACAGCATGGAGAAATTCCTCGGACTCAAGCCGGAAGACGTGCTCGCGAACGGAAAGCAGACATTGCTCGCCACATCGCAGACCGACCTCATCGAGGAATACCTGATGACCCACAACAACCTGAAGTCGAAGGTCGAGGGTCGGATCCAGCGGGTCGTCCGGTAGGATTCGTGTTCAATTACAAGGAATGGGCTCCCCCCGATGTGCAGGGGGAGCCCTTCTTCAGGTCGATTGTCGTTCGACGCGTTCGATTATTCGACCGGAGGTGCCTCGACGGCGGCTTGAGGTTTCGCGGCCTTCTTGGCCGGCTTCTTCGCTGCCTTCGGGATCTTCGCTGCTTTCGGGGTCTTCACGGTCTTCGGGGTCTTCACGGCCTTGGCGATCTTCTCGGCCTTCGGAGCCTTCGCTGCCTTCGGAGCCTTCTCTGCCTTCGGGGTCTTCACGGCCTTCGGGGCTTTCACGGCCTTGGCGATCTTCTCGGCCTTCGGAGCCTTCTCGGCCTTGACTGCGACCGTCGTCTTCGGCTTGCGGGCGGCACGAGGCTTCTTCACAATGGCGACGACACCTTCCGTGCTTTCAACCGCAACGACCTTCTTCGGGCGACCGCGCTTCTTGGGCTCAGCGGGAACGATCGCAGAAACGTCGACGATCTTCTTCGGACGGCCGCGCTTCTTCGGGATTGGCGGAACCCAGCCTTCGGGCGCAGGTTCGACGGTCTTCTTCACGCGGGGCGTCCGGACCTTCTTTTCGACGACTGGCTTCACGATGGGTGAAACCGGTTCACCCGTCAAGGAGGCGGATGCGATCGCGAAGGAATTGACGAGAATCCCGACGAATTTCTCCAGTTCGAGACCCAGCTTGGCGGACATCTCTCCAAGGCTCGCTAGGTTGTCGGCGTGCACGGGAATCTTCAATGTTACCTTTTTCGTGGCTTTTCCATTGGCCATGGTGGCACCTTCTTTCTTGTATGATACGCTGATCGGTGAATGATTCATTTTATACATGAATACGCGATAAAATCAATCATGAAATCGTTTTAATTATGGAATATTCGTGTATTTTTCACGAATAATGCGCAGAACATTGGGAAGCACGGGGTCGGCATGGTGTGGAAGCACATGGTCCACCACGGAGCGTACGGACTCTCCGGAATTGCCTGGGGCAAAGGACACATCGGCGTAGCGGAGCATTTCGAGGTCGTTTTCATTGTCTCCCACGGCGACGACGAGCCAAGGTCCTCCGACCGATTCGATGCTCTCCTTCAGCTCCCTGAGCGCCATTCCCTTCGAAACACCGAAGTTCATGATGTCAAGTAGGTGACTGTCCGATGAGACGATGGACATCTCCGCGGCAATCGTTTCCTCCAGATAGGTTCGAATCCGGACCAGTTCCTCCGGCTCTCCGCCGAGCAGGATTTTCAACCACTTCACCGGGATATGATCCAGAGAAGTCTCCACCTTTTTCAAACCTTCCGCATCGATCTGCGGTTGTAGAATGGACGAGGGGCGCACGAGGTAGGCACCGACCTCGGTGAAGATCTCCAGACCGACCTTCTCGAATCTTTCCAGTAGGTCGATGACCAGAGTGCGGGCGCCGGACGGCAATGGCTCCGAGCTCACCGTACGGTGAGCGGTCCGGTCATAGAGATGTGCACCGTTGCAGAAGATGCCTGGCAGGTCGGACGGTATGTCGGCCAGGCTCCGCTCGACGGAGAAGGCGGTCCGGCCGGTAGCGACGGCGAATCGTCCGCCTTCGGCAAGGAAGACGCGAAGCGCCTCTGCATTCGCAGATGGAAACGACCCGTTGGGATCCAGCAGCGTGCCATCGAGGTCGCAGGCGAGGAGGACTCCTTCGTATGGCTGTTCAGTCCGCATCCGCAAGAACCTTCCAATAGTAGCGATAGACCCGGTAGACCTTGCCTCCGGCGGTCTCCACGCTCCTCCAGGAAACCGCGTTCCTCTCTCCGATCGTGGAAGCGTCGAATCGTTCGTAACCGCTCCTGCAGGCAGAGATGAGACCTCGCGCATAGCAGGCCGCCATGACGCCACGAGCGCGATACTCGGGAATGCTGAACTGCATCATCCCCCGAGCCCCCTTCACCCTCTTCCGGTAGTAAAGGAATCTCAGGATGTTGAGCGGGGTGAGCCGCCCGCTCCGCATGTGGATCAGTACGTCGTTCATGTCCGGAATTCCGACGATGAAGGCGAGAGGTTCGTTGTCGGTGGTACGGCGGGCGATGAAAATCAGCCTTTCGTCGAGGATGGGGAGATTCTGCTTGACGAAATCTTCCACGTACTGCCGCGATGGCAGGCCGTTGGACCATTCCGGAGGATAGGAAGCAAGGAGGATCTTGTAGATGTCATCGACTTCCCGGTCACGCTGCTTGAGGTCCGCCTGATCGACGTGGAATCCGACACGCTTCTCGGCGAAATCGGCGATCCGCCCGAGCCGGTCCAGATCCAGGGTCTGCGGCGTAGCCAGCATCGCGAACAGGTCCTCCCACTTATGGAATCCACAGGACTCGACGACCTCGCCATACCATTCCTTGTTGTAGGTGTTGAGGACGGCCGGTGGACCATCGAATCCCTGCACCAGGATGCCGCGCGCACTTTCGCCATCGTCCGGGGACCAGGGACCGACAAGATGCGTGGCGCCCTGACCACGGCACCATTTCTCCGCCGCCTGCAGGACCGTGCGACCACTGTCGGGAGCGTCGGCCTCGAATAGCGCGAAATAGCCCCAGAGTTCCTTTGCAGGGTCACGGGACGGGTCCGCGTCGTAGTTTTCCTTTTCGTCCTTCATCTTCCGGTTGATGCCGCACTGCACGCGGGCAACGACCTTCCTGCCTTCATATACGAGGAACAGCGCATGGGGTCCGTTGCGGTACATTTCGTTTTCCACGCCGCGCAGCATCTTCTTCTGGTCTCCGCGTAGAGTCGGTACCCAGTTGTGCTCCCCGCGATACAAACGGAAAGGCAGCGAGATGAAGGCTCCTATGCGGTCCTCGCCGATCTCCTCCACGCGAAGAATCCTTGCCGTGTTGCCTGTTTCCTGGTTCATGGGGTCCTCCATTCCTCGATGCCCTTTGTGAATAGATTTCGGACGCGTTCCGCGATTTCCGGCGGACCCACGATATAGACGACGTCATGGGGTTCGAATACCGCAAAGGGGCCGGGTGAAATCATGAAGGAGCCATGTCGGCGCAATGCGACGATCGTGCCCCCTGTGTTCTGCCAGAAGCGCATCTCACCGAAGGTCCGTCCGATGACGGGAGATCCTGCCGGCACATCGAATTCCATCGGGTAGACCGCTTGAACATGACGCATGCGTTCGGCATATTCCGCGATTCTGTCGGTCATCTCGAAGATGCGGTCCTCGATGCGACGTTTCTCTTCATTCATCTCGCGGATGCCCACGCGAAGGGAATGCACGGTCTCCCGCTCGTTCGAGCGCTCGATGTAGCGCTTCGCCTTCTCCGCCGATAGGATCTGGATCCCGCTGCCTTTGACCGCGACGACGATCTCCATCTCCTCCAGAAGAGAAATGGCACGGCGAATGGTTTCGGGCGATACCTTGTAGCCTCCCGAGAGATCCGAGCGTCCGGATAGACGCGACCCCTCGGCGATTCCGCCGTTCGCTATCCTACCCGCGATATCGAGCGCAACGCGCGAATATACAGGCGATTCCGATTCGTACGTCACTCCGTGCAACCTCCTCGTCGTCGAAACCATCATATCATAGCACGGCGAAGGTAACGGTAGGTACATGGCCACCCTCTCCGGAACGATAGGATGGTGGACGGATTGGCGTATACTCTTAAGTGAAGATCGAATATACAAGGAGGGCACAGGAATGGCCAGAAGAATACTCATCGTCGGCGGAGTCGCCGGAGGCGCTACGGCGGCCGCACGCCTGCGGAGATTGGACGAAGCGGCGGAGATCGTGCTCTTCGAACGCGGTGAACATATCTCCTTCGCGAACTGTGGGCTTCCCTACTATATCGGAGACACGATCACGGACAGGGACGAACTTCTCCTTCAGACTCCCGAATCTTTCAATGCCCGGTATGACGTCGACGTGCGCGTCGGCCACGAAGTCGTGCGCATCGACCGGGAGGCGAAGACCGTGCAGGTTCGCCGCCTCGCTGACGGTGAACTGCTCTCGGAGTCCTATGATGCTCTGATTCTCTCCCCTGGTGCGGACCCGATCCTGCCTCCGATCGAAGGCGTTCGCGAGGAGGGCGTCTTCACGCTGCGCAATCTCGTCGACACGGACCGGATCAAGGCCTTCACGCAGCGGCCAGACGTTCACCGCGCAGTCGTCGTCGGCGGCGGCTATATCGGGGTCGAGATGGCTGAAAACCTTCATGCACTCGGCCTTGCGGTCACCATCGTCGAATTGATGGACCACCTCGTCCAGCCGTTGGACGCCGACATGGCGGGTGACCTCCACGCCCACGTCGTGGCCCAGGGCGTCGGCCTCTACCTGAGGTGCGGCGTCACCGCGATCCGCCGCGCAGGTAGCGCATTGGCCGTCGAAACCTCCGTAGGCGGCACACTCGCCGCAGACCTCGTCGTGATGGCCGTCGGAGTCCGGCCGGAGGGAACCCTCGCCAGGGAAGCCGGTCTACTTCTCGGCGTGCGCGGCACCATCGCCACGGACGAACACATGCGCACCTCGGACCCCGCGATCTTCGCAGTCGGAGACGCCGTCGAGGTGACGGATTCCGTCACCGGGCGCAGGACCTTCGTCCCCCTCGCCTCCCCGGCGAACCGACAGGGCCGGATCGCTGCGGACAACCTATGCGGCATCCCCAGTGTCTACAGAGGCACCCAGGGCACCGCCATACTGAAGGCATTCGACATGACCATCGCCGTGACCGGCGCCAATGAACGCTCGCTGAAGGAGGCCGGCATCCCCTTCGCACGCACCTACACGACCAGCGGCAGCCACGCCGGCTACTACCCCGGTGCGACCTCCATGAACGTGAAACTGCTGTTCCGCGTACCGGATGGAAGACTTCTCGGCGCGCAACTGACGGGCTTCGACGGCGTCGACAAGCGCTGCGACGTCTTCGCGACGGCCATAGCCGCCAAGATGACCGTTCACGACCTCACCGACCTTGAACTTGCCTATGCGCCGCCCTACGGTTCCGCGAAGGACCCCGTCAACATGGCCGGCTACGTCGCATCGAATCTTCTCGACGGCACGGACCGCCAGTTCACCTGGGACGAGGTCGCTTCCCTCGACCTCTCGAAGGTCACCCTTCTCGACGTCCGAACGGAAGATGAATTCATCTCGGGATCCATCCCAGGCGCCGTGAACATTCCACTGGACGAACTTCGGGAGCGGCTCTCCGAACTGGACGCATCCCGACCGGTCTACGAATTCTGCCGCATCGGGCTGCGGGGGCATATCGCCTATCGCATCCTCGCGCAATCCGGTTTTCCCGAAGTATACAACCTCGCTGGCGGCTTCCGCTTCTATGAGGCGGCCACGCGCCCCTTCCCGCTTACGCCTTCTTCACGAGGAAACGCTTGATCTTCTTCGTGGTGGTCTTGACGAACTCCTCGTTCCGGACGTCGAACTGACGGACGTACTTGTACTTCACGAGCATGTGGTTGACCTTGCGGACCTCCTCGGCGAGTATGGCGCGAATCGCCTTTTCATCGAGCTCCTGGTCCGGGTGGTCCTGACGGATCATCTCCATGTCGGGGAAGATCTCGGCCGCCACCAACGTTTCTCCATCGGCCTCCTCGAGCCCATAGACCATGCTCTCGAGGATATAGGGGCTGCGGCCGAGAAGACTTTCGACCTCTTCCGGGAAGATCTTCTTGCCATTCTTGGTCACGATGACGTTCTTCTTTCGACCGGTGATGATGACGAAGCCGTCCTTATCGAGATAACCAAGATCGCCGGTGTGGAACCAGCCGCCCTGCAGGGCTTCGCGGGTCGCCTCCTCGTTCTCGTAATAGCCGAGCATGATGTTCGGGCCGCGTCCGCAGATCTCGCCGATGCCCTTTTCGTCGGGGGCGTCGATGCGGACGTCCACGCCGGGCAGAGGAAGACCGGCTGACTCGTCCTTGAATGCCACGTCGCGGTTCAGGGCGAGTATCGGGGCGCATTCCGTGAGTCCGTAGCCTTGCAGGCACTGGAAGCCCAGGTCGCGCAGTCCATTCATGACCTTCGGGTCTATCGGGGCGCCACCGCTGATGAACATCCGCAGCTTTCCTCCGAACATCTCGTGGACGGGTGCGAACAGCTTGAGGCGCAGGTCGATGCCGAATACGCGCAGGAAATTGGAGATCCTGACGCCCATCTTCAGCTTCTTGAGCTTCTTCGGGTCGGCGGCGGCACCCTGCCATATCTTCTTGAGCATGGACTCGAGCATCAGCGGAACGACCAGCATCTTCGTGGCATGGGACTCCTTGAGGTTCTTGGCGATATGGCGGAGACCTTCGCAGAAAGCGACGACGTTGCCGCGATAGATCTGGCACAGGAAGCCGCAGGTGCATTCGTAGGTGTGGTGCAGGGGGAGGACGGAGAGGAATACGTCGTCGTTGATGTAGAGCATGCTGCACATGGCCTGCAGATTGATGCAGACGTTCAGGTGGGAGAGCATGACGGCCTTGGAGTCCGACGTCGTGCCGGACGTGAAGAGCAGCATGCTCATGGCCTCGGCGTCGATGGGCAGGTCCTGGAAAGCCCGGTCGCCCGCGGCGAAGGCAGCGGCGCCCTTCTTGAGAAGTTCGGCATAGGAAAGCACGCCCGGCCGGTCCTCGGCTTCATCCATGCCGATCATGAGACGCAGGCTCGGGATTTCGGCACGGATCGACTCCAGGTCGGCACGTCGGCCGCCCGAGAACACCACGGCGTCGGCCTTGGACCGGAGCAGCAGGTTCTGGATCTCGGAGGTGGGCAATTCCTTGTCGAGCGGGACGATCACTGCGACGCCGTTCACGGCCGCGAGGTAGGTCACGCACCACTCGTAGCGGTTCTCCCCGATCACGGCGACTCGGCCGCCCTTCAGGTCCAGCGAAAGGAAAGCCGTGCCGAGGGCGCGGACATCGTCCTGGAATCGACTGTAGGTCACCGGCGCGTAGTCCCCGCCTTTCTGGGGCTTCACAAGGAATGCGGGTTTATCGGCATAGAGCGCCGCGCTCTGGTCGAGCATGTCCCTTAGGTCGGAGATCTTGCGGACATCGTAGAGTGGGAACTGCTTCATGTCGATTCCTCCTTCACTTGCGGTCGAAGAACGGGCTCTTGCCCGTGCAGTTGAGCGGAATCCAGACAGGGATGCGGACGGTTCGGGCAAGAAAATCAAGAAGCGCACCGTGTGACCGATACGCTTCAATTCTATCACACCCTGTTTCGGGAGGAAGATGCGCTCAGAGGAGGGCCGGTGGGAATTTCGCGCTGAAGACGCTTCCTCGACCTTCGACGCTTTTGGCTTCCATGGAGCCATGGTGGGCTTCGACGACGGCGCGGGTGATTGCGAGACCGATGCCGGCGCCGCCCGTGCCGCGGTTCCGCGAACGGTCCACGCGGTAGAAGCGCTCGAAGACGTGCGGCAGGTCCTCTACGGGAATCCCCTCGCCGTTGTCCTCGACGGTCAGAATGGAGCCGCCGTCGGGAGAAGTACGCACTTCGACATGGACCGTACCTTGTGCCGGCGTGTGACGAAGCGCGTTCGACAGCAGGTTGGTCACGACCTGGGGAAGACGAACGGAATCACCGAGGACGCTGGCGGGTTCAGCGTCGAGCATCAGTGCGACGCCTTTGCGTTCGAAGGCAGCCTCGAAGGAGCGGACGACCCTCTCTGCCAGCTGGTCGAGACGAAGAGGTTGGAAATCGATGCCATTCAAGGGTTGTTCGGCGCGTGCCAGGCCCTCGAGGTCTCCGACCAGGGAACCGAGGCGCAGGGTTTCCTCATGGCAGGCCCGGAGGCGTTCGGGAGTCGGGTCGCGGAGACCGTCGGCCAGCATTTCAAGCTGGACGGACAGCGCCGACAGTGGGGTGCGCAGTTCATGGGCTACATCGGCGGTCAAGCGGCGCCGCATCGACTCCTGCTCTCCCAGAGTCGCCTCCAATCGGTCCAGACTCTGATCCAGCTCGACGATTTCGCGGATCCTTGCTTCTTCCGCGACCATGGTGGACGGTTGTCCAGAGGCGATGCGGTTCGCGGTGCGCGCGGCAGAACGAATGGGACGGGACAGAAGGCGGGACAGGAGGAAGGCGACGACCAGAGCGGCTGCCATGGATATCAGTGCCGCGAAGACCAGCATCCGATTGAGCGAAGCCAGCAGGGCCAGATCGGCGTCGCTGAGAAAAAACGGACCATAGAAGCCGAAGTGAAGGGTCCCCACCGTCGACCCACCGACAACGACCGGTATCAGGGTCTCGCTGTAGCCTCCACGGAAGCTTCGGTCGAAGCTCCGCATGTTCGTGGCCATGTGATCCATCATCGCGGTGCAGGTGCCGCTGTTTTCCTTTGCGGCGTCCCACAGGACGACGTCGTTCACATCACACAGACTCAGGATGATGCCCTGGTCGAGGGCTTGCTCTCCGACCGCGGAGATGTCCGCCAATGGGAAGTCCTTCGCATCGGGATCATAGAGATTCGCGACTTCAACGACATAGGTCGTGCGGAATTCGTCGAGCCTCTTCATGGCATAATCCCTGAAACCGGATATGAGGAAGCGGTTGGCCAGGACGGCCGACAGAAGGACCAGGAGCAGCGTGATGCCGGCGAAGGATGCGAGGAGCACCGTTCGGATGGAGAAGCTGCGGCGGTCATGGGGCGGCATCTTGCGTCTTCGTGTCTTCATCGTCGGCCCCCCTCGAAGCGGTAACCGACGCCATGGACCGTCGCGATGTAGCGCGGAACGCGCGGTTCGTCCTCGATCTTCAATCGGAGGTTCTTGATATGGCTATCGACCGTGCGGTCGAATCCTTCGAAATCGTCGCCCATGGCCTGAGCGATCAACTCCTCGCGGGTGAAGACCTTCGTGGGGTGGGAGGACAGCGTGAAGAGGATCGCCATCTCGATACGCGTCAGTGGAATGGTTCGTCCGTCCTTTCGCGCTTCATGTCGTTCGGGGTCGACGACCAGACGCCCCTCGTCGAAGAACAGCCGTTCGGCGACGGCGGTATCGGGCGCGGAACGGCGGAGGACCGCGGCGACGCGCGCTGCGAGGACCTTGAGGCTGAAGGGCTTGACCAGATAGTCGTCGGCGCCGAGGTCTAGGCCGGACAACATGTCTTCTTCAGCGGCCTTTGCCGTCATCATCACGACAGGGACCCGTGATCGGGCACGAATCGAGCGGCAGACCTCCTCTCCGCTCAGCATCGGCAGCATGAGGTCCAGCAGCACCAGTGCGGGTTGGTGGCGATCGAAAGAGGAGAGGGCGGAAACGCCGTCTCCGGTGGTCTCCACGGAATAGCCGAGTCGCACGAGATATTCGCCGACTGCTTCCCGGAGTTCCCTTTCGTCCTCTACGACGAGGATGCGCACCGCTGGATCCGTCATTCGTGTCTTCCCTTCCACAATCGTCTGAACGATTCCTTGTGGACAGAATAGCCGAGAATCATGGAGAAATTGCGGAAGCTTTCTTGTTCGCGACGGTCTCGCGAATTTCGAACAGGTCGAGAATCTCGTCCTCTGTCAGTCGAGACAGGAACGTCTCTCCAGGACGGAGGATCGAATCGATCAGTCCCTTCTTGCGCTGCTGCATCTCGATGACCTTCTCCTCGATCGTGCCCTTCGAAATGAGCTTGATCACTTGTACGGACTGTTTCTGTCCGATACGGTACGCGCGGTCGGTCGCCTGGTCCTCGACGGCCGGATTCCACCAGGGGTCGAAATGGACGACCATGTCCGCACCGGTCAGGTTGAGCCCAGTTCCGCCTGCTTTCAGCGAAATCAGGAAAATCGAGCCCGCGCCGGCGTTGAAACGGCGGACGAGGTCCGAGCGCTCACCGACAGGAGTGCTGCCGTCCAGATAGGCATAGGGGATCCCCTGGGCGTCCGCCCATGTGCGGATGATGGCGAGGATGCTCGTGAACTGGGAGAAGACGAGCAGTCGGTGGCCGGACTCGAGGGCATCCTCGACGATTTCTGCCAGAAGCTGCATCTTGCCGCTGTCGCCGGTGTACTCCGGCATGAAGGAGGCGGGGTGGCAGCAGATCTGACGCAAGCGCGTGAGGATGGAGAGTATACGGATACGTCCGCGTTCCGCGCCATTCACGGCCAGTTCTTCGGCGACCTCGCGCTTCGCGAGCGTGAGTTGCGCGACGTAGATCTTCTTCTGCTCGTCGGTCATCTCGGTGCTCATGCGCGAATCGAATTTCGGGGGTAATTCTTTCAAGACATCCTTCTTCAAACGGCGAAGGAGGAATGGCGCGATCAGGGAGGACAGGCGGGCCAGTGCCTCGGCATTGCCGTCGATGGAGATGGGCTTCTCGTAGAGTGCCTGGAATCGCGAGTAGGAATGCAGGTATCCCGGCATGACGAAATCGAAGATGCTCCAGAGCTCGTCGAGCGAGTTCTCGATAGGAGTGCCCGTGAGGGCGAAGCGGCGCGGTGCCTGGATCTGCTTGACGGCACGCGCGTTGACGGAGGATGCGTTCTTGATGTGCTGCGCCTCGTCGAGGAAGCATACGGAGAAGGGTATCTCGGCGTATACGTCGATGTCGCGGCGGATCAGCGGATAGGACGTGATGACGAGGTCGGTGCGGGCGATCTCCTGCATCAGTTCCTGTCTCTGCCGCGGAGGGCCGGAGACGACGAGCGTCCGCAGGGAAGGGGCGAAGCGGGTGGCTTCCTCCTGCCAGTTGAAAAGGAGCGAGGAGGGTGCGACGACCAGAGCGGGCGGGTCGTCGGGAAGTCGGATGGAGAGGAGGTATGCGAGCGTCTGCAGGGTCTTCCCGAGACCCATGTCGTCGGCGAGGATGCCGCCCATTCCGAATTCCGACAGTGTCCGCATCCAGCGGAACCCGGTGCGTTGGTAATCTCGCAGCACGCCGGCGACTTCTTCGGGGACAGGATAGTCCATGTCCTGAGGTTCGCGCAGGTTGAGTACGAGCCGCTTGAATGCCTGGTTGCGGTCGACGCGGCCCTGTTCGAGGCGCTGCAGCTGGGAGTCCAGGAAGAGCGCGCGGTAGGTCGGGATCTCGACGGCGCCGCGGCGAAGTCCGTCGCCATCGAGTCCGAGTTCGTCCATGGTCTTCGAAACGGTCTGGAGGAGTCCATCCTCCAGGTCTATGAAGGTTCCGTCGCGGAGACGGAAGTATTTCCTCTGCTTCTGGAGAGCCGACAGGATGGCGCCGAGCTCCTGATCCGTGATCTCCGCATGTTGGAAAGTGAAGGACAACAGGTTCTTCCCTTCCTCGTACCGGAGTCCGGTGCGGAAGGCGCGCGCGTCGCGTATGCGGAGTTTTCGGAAATCCTCGGAGAGGAACAGCTCGGCCTGCTCGGCCAGAAGGGGGAGGTCGTCGCGGAGGAAGGAGTATAGGCGATCTTCATCGGTCAGCACCGCCGTGCCGTCGCGGAACTTGAAGTCCCCACGGTCGAAGAAGGAGATCAAGGTACGTTCCGTGTCGAAATCCCGGATCAGGATGCGGTCCTTGCTTGAGGCCACGATCAGGGACACAGGAGTCGAGGCGGGATCGGCAAAGGGATTGATGCAGACATCTTCGTACCAGAACTCCACGGTGGCGGCGATGCCTTCTCCCGCCCGGTCGAAGTAGATCCGAGGGGAAAGACCGGCGCTGTAGAGGTTGTCGGCGATATCCGCCTCCACCTGGACCCGACCGGTGAGGCGAAGCCTGGGGATCACGCGGGAAACGACCTTGGCGTCCTCCTCGGGGGAGAAGACGATGCCGCCGGGTGCGCGGGAGAGCGCACGAAGCAGCGGAGGCAGGATGCGTGCCTGATGACCGTCTATCCGGAATATCGATTCGCTGCGAAGGCAATAGCGGCCGTCCTCCGTCAGAAGCACCGGAATGGGGCCGCCCGAAATGGACAGGCGCAATCCGTCTCCCATGCGGTCGACATGGAGTTCGATGGGCATCTCCGAGAGGAGGATGGTCGACTGCTCGACGTCCTTCTCCGGCAGCCGCAGAAGGAAACGGTACCCTTCAAGCAGCTCGAGGGTTCGCCTGAAGATCTGCGGGGGAAGGTACGCTCGGCGGCCTTTGAACAAGCCATGCCCGGAGGAGCGGACGGTGCTTCCTGGAACCAGTCCGGTTCGGGAACGGAAGGCCTCGGAGTCCCAGAGTTCCTCCAGCAGGACGATGATGCGCTGGTCGGCTTTCGAGAAACGATGGCGCTTGGGGTCGAAATGGAAACCGCGCCCGATTTCCGTCGCATTGCCGGACTGCAGGCTTTCGCAGAACTCCGCGAGGTTTCGGATGCTGTAAAGCCGGTCATGGCCGATGCGGAACTCGAGAGCAGGTCGAAGCGGCGAAGCCTTCGAGGAGTCCAGGGACAGGGCAACCTCGAGTAGAACCTCGGTCTTCGTGTCTTCCTCTCCGAGTCCGTCGAGCGCGTCGATCAGCTCGGAGCCTGGACCGAAGCGTCGGGATGCTCGCGCAGCCTTCTGCTCGACGGATGCGATCAACGCTGCGACGATGTGCTTGCAGGGGCCTTCCGCAGCCGCGAAATCCTCGCAATCGCAACGGCAGCTCTCGTAGGCACCCTCTTCGCCGAACCGGACGAGGATGTCGAATACCTCCGTGCCACGCACGGAGGCGGTCAGGGAGCGAGCTCCTTCATCGTAGCGCAGGGAGGAGACCCTACCCTGCTCGAAGAAAGCGCGCCCTCGCGCATAGGTCGTCGGGCGGGAGGTCAAGCTGAAGATGATGCCGTCGTCGAGATGTGGTTTCACGCTTTGGAACTCCTTGTCTTCGTCTGCATGGATGGTTTCATTATAGCAGAACCCGAGAAGCAGCGCGCATCGTTTACCGAGCCTTCCGAATGTGGTTCAGGAGGGTTGAAGATATAGGATATCGTAGATATCTCCTGTCATGGAGATGCCGGTCAGGTCGGCGGTCCATACGCGACCTGCCACGGTCGCCTGGATCCTGAAGTCATAAGATTTTGAAAGCACCCGATCGTCCCACGACAGGGTCGATGGCGCGAGAGGGAGCTGGAAGCGGAAGGAGACGCGCGTGGAACCTGCCTCAGGGGTGATGGTGAAATCGGCGGGATATCGGGTCGACTTCCGAACATAGTCTTCACTTCGATACTGGTTGCCGAAGGAGTCCCTGAAACTCGATGCGAGCAGGGTTCCACACGGACGGAAGACCACACTGTCAGGCCGCGTGCGGAACGTTGCGGTGAGAGTGACCGTTTCGAGAGCGAGGAAGCGCATCGGATCCAGAGCGACCTTCCGTCCGAGAAGGTCGGTCTGGCCGCGGAAATATCCGATATCTCCGACGATGCCAACGGATAGGAAGGGCGTCTCGTTCTGCGCCTCGTCCTCGACCGTCAGTACGAGCGAAGCCGTGTCGAAGACCCGGTCTCCAAGGACGGAAACCGCCCATGCCGAACCGGTCACCGTCACCGTCCTGCTGGAGGCGCCTCCCAGCTCGGAACGCGTCACGACGATCCAATCGTCCACCTCCCGAGCGGAGTCACCGGGTCCTTCCACCGACACGTCCCCCAGGGAGGCTCCAAGTCGCGAAACATCGCCCTTTCGAGCCAGCCCGCCATACGAGAGAATCTTCGCCGTAGCCCGAACCGGGATGCGGACCGATTCGCTCGAGGAGGGGATGCGGTAGATTCCGTCCAAAGGACGCGCGGTCTCCGTGAGCATACAGTCGACGACGACGTTTCCAATGCCCTTTCCGGTGAATGTGGCGTAGCGGAGGTTGGTCGGCGTCTTCCAATAGTGCTTGGTGTGCATGGCGAAGCCAAGGAACCAGGAAGGCGACGAAAGGACGATGGTGTTCTTCTCCGAGAGGCCCAGAGCGCTGAAGGTCATTCCACCATAGGAACTGCCGCTGTAAAGGAGCACGGATGCCTTCACGTGCTCTTTCTCTCGTGCGGTAAGGCGCAGCCAACTGACGGCGGCATCCGTGCCGAGAGCGATCTCCTGCCAGGAACCGGTCCAGTCCCACGGGGTACTCGAGGTCGTCCCTGCCGGCTTGTCGTCCGGGAAGAACGTATTGGTGAACGTGTACTCGTCATAGGAGTATCCGAGCATCGAATACTGACCGGTCGCGGCACTGAAGCGGTTTCCCGGAACGATGCCCGGGGTGCCGTAGACAAGCAGACCGTACCGCCGATAGGTATCGAAGCTGGCGCGATAGGCATGGTAGCGGCTTGTGACGGACCGTCCGGTCGCCGACAACCAGGCTTCGTAGGATGATTGGTCCACGATTGCGGCAGGTGCCGCGGCCGCTGCGTAGAACCCTGGAAGAAGTCTTCCCGGGACAAAGGGCATCGGCACCAGACACGGCAGCAACATAGCCAGAAGAAGGGCGAAGAACCGGGCGACCGATGTCGCGGCGCGGCTCACGGGTTGCCTCCAGGCAGGAATTCGACATAGGTCATGTAGGTATCCTGGAAGACCACGGTCGTCTCGGGTAG
>CAZOHH010000004.1:44676-56279 GCA_964579735.1 uncultured Oscillospiraceae bacterium
ATTCCGCCGGTCGGGTCGCATGAAGGAGTCGTCGGTTTCGTCGAAGCGGAATCCGAGGCTTCGCCGGGGGTCGGTGTCGCGAAGACTGCCTTGGTTGTAGTCGGTTGAAGCGGTTCCGGGTCTTTCGCACGGGTCGCAAAGGGACTTCCGGGCGTTTCCGTGCCGTCGACGGGGTTGATGGGGGGCGTGGGAGCCGCAAGCGACCCGCCGGAGAACACGGCCAGAAGGAGTGCCACGACCAGCAGGGAGAGGAGGGCCACGCCGAAAGGAGTCCCGTATTTGGGATCCTTGCGTCGAAGGCCAGTCTGGAAAGCTCGAACGCGGTGGTACGCGCGGCGGAACCGGGGACGTCGGCGGAGGAGGGAATCAAGTCCTTTCGAGTTCTTCATGGTCATCACCTCCCCTCCATCCTACGTTGGGAGAGGTGTCCAGATGACTTCAGGGTGTCGACGCCAGGGGTCGAATCGGGGCAAGGAAGCGACAGAATCGCCGCGGTGTCGCTATCTGGCGGGTCAGTTCCGGAAATAGGCGGTGCCCGCCTCGAAGAGATGCTGGTCGAAATCCGCGGGGGTTGCGCCAAGATTCCTTGCAAGGTCGGGGCCGATCCGCTCGGAGTGCCCCATCTTGCCGAAGACACGGCCATCAGGGCTCGTGATGCCTTCCACGGCCTCGACGGATCCATTCAGGTTGTACGACGGGTCTCCGCTCGGTGCGCCGTGGTCGTCGACATATCGGGTCGCCACCTGTCCGTCGGCGAAGAGGGCGTCGATCTGAGCCGAGTTCGCGAAGAAACGGCCCTCTCCGTGGGAAACCGGAATCCAGTGCAGGTCACCGGGGGCGCATCGGGAGAGCCAGGGGGATCGCGTATTCTGGACAAGGGTACGGACATAACGGGAGATGTGTCGGCCGATGGTATTGAACGTCAACGTGGGGTCGGAGGAAGACAGGTCCCGGATTTCGCCGTAGGGAAGCAAGCCGAGCTTGACGAGCGCCTGGAAGCCGTTGCATATGCCGAGCACGAGCCCACCGCGTCGATTCAGAAGGTCCATGGTCGCTTCCGCCACATAGGGGTTGCGGAAGGCCGTCGCGATGAATTTCCCGGAGCCATCGGGCTCGTCTCCGCCACTGAAGCCGCCGGGAAGCATGATCATCTGGGATTTGGAGATCCGATCCGCCATCTCGCGCATGGACTCCTCGATGTCGGCACGGCGAAGATTGCGAAGGACCATCGAATCGGGAACGGCACCGGCACGGGTAAAAGCCCTGGCGGAGTCGTATTCACAGTTCGTGCCCGGGAAAACCGGGATGAAGACCCGTGGGCTTGGCTGACCGATGTGGAAGGCGGGTGCATGGCGTGGGGAGGGAGGCGTGACGGCGACGGGGTGCGCGGTCACCGGGACGGTGTGGGAGGCACGGGATGGGAAGACCGACTCCAGAGGAGCCTCCCATGCCGAGAGGGCTTCTGCGAGTGAAAGACGCTGTCCGTCGGCTTCGAGGACGGGTTCGGGAATCGTCGCGCCGAGGCGGAGGGCCTTCGCCGATTCAAGAAGCGCCACGACCGCGCTTGTGCTCATCGCGGACGAATCGCCGATTTCCAGGACGAGTCCGCCGTTGCCAGGAGTGAACAAGGCGTCCGCGGAAAGCGTTCCGCCTTCCAATGGAGAAAGGAAACGGAATCCGATTTCGTTCCCGAACGCCATGCGCGCCACGGCAGCGGCGACACCGGTCGAGCGGACCGTCGCGGCTGCGATGACGGCACCGGCCGAATGGAGTCGATGGACGATGGCAAGCGCAACTCCGTATGCGTCCAGGTCGGGCACGCCGTTTCGGTCGCGGTGGACGGGGACGAGCCAGACTTCGCGGCCAGCAGCGGAAAAGGCGGCGCCCGTCGTACGGGAGGCCTTCGACAGCGCGACGGCGAAGGACACGAGCGTGGGCGGGACGTCCATGTCCTTGAAGGACCCGGACATGCTGTCCTTGCCGCCTATCGCCGGCGTCACGAGTCGGGTCTGGGCGAAATAGGCGCCGAGCAGCGCCGCATAGGGCTTGCCCCAGCGCAGCGGATCCGTCCCGGTCTTCTCGAAGTACTCCTGGAAAGTCAGTCGTGCCTTGGAGGCATCGCCCCCCATGGCGGTGATTCGGGCGAGCGATTCGACCACCGCATAGACGGCGCCATGGAAGGGGCTGCGCTCGGCGAGGAAAGGGTCGAAGCCGTAGGCCATCAAGGTGCAGTCGTCGGTTTCGCCGGCAAGCACCGGAATCCGCGCCGCCATCCCCTCCTCGGGCGTCGATTGGCGCGCGCCGCCGAAGGGAATCAGGATGGTTCCCGCCCCGATGGTCGAATCGAAGCGCTCCGCAAGACCCTTCCGCGAGCATCCTGCGAGTCCACCCAGCACGCCGCGAAGACGATCCGGGAAACGGGACCCTGCTGCAGCCGCATCCGGATGTACGCGGTCGAAGTATCCGGCCGCATCGGACGGAGCGGCGACCCTGACCTGGGTCGTGGAGGGGGCGCCGTTCGAGTTCAGGAACGCACGCGAGAGGTCGACGATGGTCTTGCCTCGCCAGGACATGCTCATCCGAGGGGACTCCGTCACGATCGCCACTTCGGTCGCCTCGAGGTTCTCCGAAAGGGCGGCGGCCAGGAACGGTGCGACATCTTCCGGCGCAAGCACCACGGCCATGCGCTCCTGGGACTCGGAAATGGCGAGTTCGGTTCCGGACAGACCCTCGTACTTCTTCGGCACGAGATCCAGGTCGATGTGCAGGCCGTCGGCCAGTTCGCCTATGGCGACGGACACGCCGCCCGCACCGAAATCGTTGCACCGTCGGATGCGGCGGGACACGTCGGGGTCGCGGAAAAGGCGCTGGATCTTGCGTTCGGTGGGGGGATTCCCCTTCTGCACCTCGCTGGCGCAGGCCGCAATGGACGTCTCGTCGTGCTCCTTCGAGGATCCCGTCGCGCCTCCGCAGCCGTCGCGTCCAGTTCGTCCGCCCAGTAGAACGATCCGGTCGCCTGGCCGCGGCTCCAGCCGGACCACGTTCGCCGCCGGCGCCGCCGCGATCACCGCGCCGATCTCCATGCGTTTCGCCACGTAGCCGGGGTGGTAGACCTCATCCACCTGCCCCGTCGCGAGGCCGATCTGATTGCCGTAGGAGCTGTACCCGGCCGCGGCACCCGTCGTGATGCGCCGTTGCGGCAGCTTCCCCGGCAGCGTCTCGTCGAAGGGCGTGCGCGGGTCTCCACTGCCTGTGACGCGCATGGCCTGGTACACGTAGGAGCGCCCGGACAACGGGTCGCGGATGGCGCCGCCGAGACACGTCGCCGCACCGCCGAACGGTTCGATTTCCGTTGGATGGTTGTGGGTCTCGTTCTTGAACATCACGAGCCATTCCTCGGGTCGGCCGTCCACCTCGACCGTTGCGCGCAGGCTGCACGCGTTGATCTCCTCGGATTCGTCGAGGTCGGCAAGCTTTCCTTCGCGGCGCAGTTTCTTCATGGCGATCGTGGCGAGGTCCATCAGGCACATCGGCTTTTCGTCGAGTCGACCTGCGTAGAGCCCATTTCGCACGGTCAGGTATTCATCGTGGATCCCCCGGAGGAATCGAGCGAAAGGGGCGTCTCCATCGAATCCGACGTCGAGGATGCGGGTGAGGAACGTCGTATGCCTGCAATGATCGGACCAATAGGTATCGAGTACCCGCAACTCGGTTTCGCTGGGATCGCGGCCTTCGGCGCGGAAGTAGCCCTGGCAGAACACAAGGTCCTCGAGGGACATGGCGAAGCCCCACTCGGTGCGCATCGCGGCAAGGCCTGCCGCATCGAAGGAGAGGAACCCGACGGCCACCGGCACATCTTCCGGTTCGGGCAGTACCTGCTCCAGCGTCATGGGCTTCTCTGGAGCGGCCGGCCGACTTTCCACCGGATTCACGAGCCACCCCTCGATGCGTCGCACCCAGCCATCGTCCAGGTCTCCGTAAAGGGCGACGACGCGCGCGGTCCGCACCAGCGGCCGCTCGCCGCAGGTCAGGATCTGCACGCACTGTGCTGCCGAATCCGCCCGCTGGTCGTACTGTCCAGGCAGAGGCTCCACGGCGACCACGCCCGCCGCGTCTGTCAGGTCCACCGACTCGTCGAACACCTCGTCGACCATCGGCTCGGAAAAGACGAGCCCGCGGGCCTTCAGGAACTCTTCGTCGGAAAGTCCCGAGACATCATAGCGGTTCAATACCCGCACGTGCCTCAGTTCTTTCGCTCCCAGCCCATCCCGCAGGTCGTGCAGCAGGCCACCGGCCTCCACGTCGAACCCGGGACGCTTCTCCACGAACAGTCTCCGCACCGTCGGACCCATTTCAACCTCCCATAAAGCGGATGCGCGGGCTTTGCCCCGCGCATCCGCCATTCTTTGCCTATTCCTGCCCGAGACCCTCCGCGGCCTTTTCGAGCATCCGCACGCTGCGCTCGAGGAACGCATGCATGGCCTCGGCCGACAGCGACCCGTGTCCGAGCCGCGCGAGATCGTAGAGGTGCATCGCGACCTCGCTGGCCTCTTCTAGATGCTCCGGCGTCGATGTGAGCGTCTCCAGACGCTTCACAAGGGAGCTCTCGTGGTTCAGCACGAGCTGGCGCTCCAGTGGGAACAGTTCGTCGATCTTTCCATCTTCGAACGGGTCCTGCGCGTCATCCGCTCCGTCGGCACCCTCGACGCCGCCTGCCGCAGCGGCGTCCTTCTTCGCCTTTGCGGAAGACCTCCGTCTCTGCTGTTCGAACTGCTTGCGCATCTCCTGCATCCGCCTCGACTGCTCGGACTCCGAAAGCATGGCGGGCAGGCCATCGGTCCCGAGAGAACGCACCTGGACGTCCAGTTTCGCATCTCCCGATGCATCGCGGAAAAGTTTGGAAAGGCGGTCGACCGTCTCCTTCGAAGCGGCTTCGCCGGTCAGCTCGGAATCGATGCGCTGGAAATGAACCTTGCCTTGCTTGTACTCGAGGAAACTCATGAAGGAGTTGTCCAGTTCGTGGTCCATCACCACGACGCCGATGCCGCGCGAAGCGGCCATCTTCAGGTAGCTCCCCTGCTTCGCCGCGTCCACGGTGTACCAGACCTTGTCCGGCGCCTTCTCCTTGTTGTCCTCGAGATAGGCCGCAAGCGTCGTGAACCCACCTTCGGTCCTCTTGAACAGCAAGGCGTCCTTCATGCGGTCATAGAACTTTTCCTCCCTGAGGCAGCCGTATTTCACGAAGGGGCCGATGTCTGGCCAGAACCCCTCGTATTCGGACCGGGACGACTCGAACAACGTCGTCAGCTTGTCGGACACCTTGCGGATGATGTGGGCGGAAAGCTTCTGGACATAGCCGTCGTTCTGCAGGAAGCTTCGCGACACGTTGAGCGGCAGGTCCGGGCAATCGATGCAGCCCTTGAGGAGAAACAGGAATTCGGGAATCACTTCCTTGATGTTGTCGGCGACGAACACCTGGTTGTAGTAGAGCTTGATTCGGCCATCCAGCGTTTCGTAGACATTCTCCTGCTGCGGGAAATACAGGATGCCTTTGAGGCTGAAGGGGTAGTCCATGTTGAGGTGGATCCAGAACAGCGGTTCGCGGTAGTCCGAGAACGCCTTGCGGTAGAATTCGCGATACTCCTCGTCCGTGCAGTCCTTGGGGTTCTTCAGCCAAAGCGGCGCCGTATCGTTCACTGGCGAATCGGCGTTGTCCAGGTGGATCGGGTACGGCATGAAGGCGCAGTACTTCTCCAGAACGGAGCGGGCCTTGCCCGGCTCGAGCAGGGACTTCCCGTCCTCGGACAGGAAGAGCGTCACCGTGGTTCCGCGCTCGGTGCGGTCCGATGCCCCGAGTTCGTATTCGGTGCCGTTCTCGCTCTCCCAGCTCACCGCCTCGGCACCGGCCTCGAAGGACAGCGTGTCGATGCGGACCTTGTCGGAGACCATGAAGGCCGAGTAGAAGCCGAGGCCGAAGTGCCCTATGATGCCGGCGCTGTCGGCCGTGGAATCCTTGTATTTCTCGACGAAATCCACGGCGCCGGAAAATGCGATCTGGTTGATGTACTTCCGGACCTCGTCGGCCGTCATGCCGATGCCGTTGTCCGAAATGGAGAGCGTCCCCTTCTCCTTGTCCTCGATGACATCGATGCGCCAAGCGGTCCCTTCGGGAACCTCCGCTTCACCCAGCGTCGAGATTCGCTTCATCTTGCTCAGCGCATCGGCGGCGTTGGAAACGAGTTCGCGGAGAAAGATGTCGTGGTCCGAGTACAGCCATTTCCGGATGATGGGAAAGATGTTCTCGGTGCGGACGGATACATTGCCCTTTTCCTGGATCATGGGATGAGACCTCCTCTATGCTCTTGGATGTATTCATGGACAAGACGGTCATATTCCGTCCGAATCCGTGCAATTGAATCTTCCTGGGTCGAATCGAGCGCGGCTTCCTCGACCGAGGAGACCGGCAGGACGCCGATCGACGTCCCCGTCAGGAAGATGGACTTGTACAGGCCTGAGATCACGTCGACCGCTGCGACCGACTCGAAGTGGACGGCAAGACCCACTCTGCGCACGGCTTCGAGAACGTGGCGGCGCGTCACGCCGAGCAGGATGTCGGCATCCGGCGCGGTGCGAAGGGTCTTCGTCCTATGATCGAGGAAGAAGACATTCGAACGGCTTCCTTCCGTGACCTTCCCGGACGAGGAGACCAGCAACGTCTCGAAATACCGCCCGAAGGGACCCTCCTGGGAAAGCTTCTCCGCTACGGCGATCTTGAAGTCCGAACGGACGGCTTTCTGGCCGGGAAGAATCCGATCCCACGCCATCGTCCCGACTGGAACACCGCTCGAGTAGGTTTCCTCCGGAGGATAGAAGTGGCGTCGACGATGCAGCACGCGGCCGGTTTCCGTCACCACGATGCGCAGGTTCCCGTCGGTAAGCGACAATGCCGCAAGCAGCGCACCCGCCTCGCGGGCGAGCGACTTCGGGTCGACGGGGGGAAGCCCGGCGGAAGCAAGGGAGGTGGTCAGACGAGCCTGGTGGTCTTCCCAGAAGAGAGGAACGCCGTCCATGACCCGGACGACCTCGTAGACCGCCTCCTCCTCGACCGGGGATAGCAGCGACAAGCCGGCTAGGCCCTGGGATTCGACGATCGTGCCGTTGACGGAAACGAAGCGTCCGATGTTCTCCTCGAGCAGCGGGTAGGCCAAATTGCGGCTCCTTTCTCCTTTGTGAACGCGTTGATTATAGCGCAACGAGGAGAAAATGGGGAGCATGCGCAAAGCGGAAGGGCGAAGCCCCCCTCCATCACGACGCCCTGTTCCGGAAGGATTCAGGACCTGCCCAGGACCTTCTCGACGAAGGTGTGGACGAGTTCGGGGTCGAATTGGGAACCGGCGCCCTTCTCGAGGACGAGGACGGCGTCCCCCTCGCTCATGGCTTTCCGATAGGAGCGCGTCGAGGTCATGGCTTCGAAGGCGTCGACGACGCCGATGATGCGGGCCTGCAGGGTGATCTCCCCACCGGAGAGACCTCGCGGATATCCGGACCCGTCCCACTGCTCGTGGTGCTCCAGGATGAATCGCGCGATTTCGGAGAACTCGCGGACGGAGCTCAGGATCCGGAAGCCCGTCTCGGGGTGCCGGCGCATCTCCCTCCACTCCTCGGTGTCCAGCCGTTCCGGTTTGTTGAGGCATTTCTCGTCGACGCCGATCTTGCCGATGTCGTGCATCAACCCGGCGATCTGCATCTGGGCGATGCCGTCCGCATCGAATCCCAGGTGCTCGGCCATGGACCTGCAGAGTTCGCCGACGCGTCGGGAATGGTTCGTCTCCTGTTCGCTCTTCTCGAACAGGGTGGTCATGACGATCTCGATGGTCCGGCTCCGGAGGCTGGTGCTTTGCGCCAGCTTGTTGCGGTACATCAGGTCCTCGGCTTCCCGGAAGACCCGGTCGACTTCGGTCGAGGAAGCGTCGCGGTAGGCGATTCCGATGGAGAGGGAGATGTGGATCCCTTCGGGCTTCTCGGCGGCCATGGCCTTCGCGACGCGGTCGATGAGCTGCTCCGCGGTCTTCTGGTCGGTATCCGGGAGGATCAGCACGAATTCGTCGCCCCCGATGCGCACGACGATGTCGGAGCTTCTCGACTCCCTGGTCAGGATATCGCCCACGCGCCGGAGCAGGCGGTCGCCGGCCAGGTGACCGAAGGCGTCGTTGGTCAGCTTCAGCCCGTTCACGTCCGCCATGGCCAGTGCGAAGGGGCTCTCGGGATCCTTCTCATACCGGTCCATGACCTGGTCGAAATACCGGCGGTTGAAGAGCCCGGTCAGCGGGTCGTGGGTGTTCAGCCATTCGATCTCCGTCTGCCGGCGATGCCTCTCGGTATAGTCATGAAAGACGAGAACGGCGCCCAGGACCGTGCCGCCGCCGCGGACGACCGGCGAGGCGTTGCTCTCGATGTATCGGCGGGTGCCGTCGTGCGAGAGCAGCTGGCAGAGCTGGTTGTGCTCCAGGGACCGGCCCAGCGCCAGGACCTCGCGGACGGCCGAACAGCATTCCATTCCGCTGACCGCGTCGAGGACCGGGAACGCCGCTTCGATCGGACGATTCAGCATTTCCTGTTCGGACATCCCGATCAACGCCTCGGCCGCACGGTTCGCGAAGACGATGTTTCCGCTCAGGTCGGTCGAGAGGACCCCTTCCTCGACGGATTCCAGCGTCGTTTCCAACAGAGCCTTCTCATTGGCCAACAGGTCCTCGGCCTGGACGCGGGCGGAGATATCGGAAACCGCAAGCTGCAGGGCGAAACCCGTTCCGCCCTTGTCCCGGGTCCTGGTGGCGGTCAGGTGGACCCAGATGGAGCCGGACCGCTGCCGGAGCATCAGCAGGTCGAGATCCTGCGCACCATCATGGACGAGCACCTGCTTGTGGAAGGCGAAATAGCGTCTTTCATGCGTCCGGTGGACGAGCTGGGAGAACGGCCGACCATGGAGGTCGCTTCGAACGATTTCCAGAATTCCTGCGGCCGTGAGGTTGCTCTCGAGGACGAGCCCCTTGTCGGAGACCGTCATATAGCCGACCGGCGCCATGTCGTACAGCTCGAAGTACCTCGCCCGGGAGGCCTCCAGCGCGAATTGGGTGCGCTTGAGCTCCTCGTTCTGCATCTCGAGCTCGATCTGGTGCACCTCGAGCTCGATCAGGGCGTGCCGGATCTCCTCGGGCGAAAGGTCCACGCCTGCCTTCTCGCGGGCCTTGCGCAGGGCGTTCGCGCGGGTCTCGGCGTCCGACCGAAGATTAGCGTCCGTCATGCTCTTCTCCGCCCTGTACCGTCTTCGCATCTCGAAGCTCGGCTTGTGCGATGCGAAGTTCGTCTTCCGTTCTTCTCATCTCCGTGATGTCGAAGAAGGTGATCACCGCGCCTTCGATCACGTTGTCGAGCGTCCGGTACGGAAGGATGCGCATCCGGAAGCAGCGGGCATCCTTCGTGCGGACGTCGATCTCCTTGGCGGACAGGGTGTTCAGCACATCCTGGACGTCTGCGACCAGACGATCGTAGTCGACGAGATTGGTGACCACGTGCGCAACGGGCCGGCCGACGTCGCTCCGGATGAGGTTGATGACCTGGGTCGCCGAGGGAGTGAACCGGAGGATGCGGAGCTGGTGGTCCACGAAGATCGTGCCGACCCCGATGCCGGCCAGGAGGTTGTTCATGTCGTTGTTCGCGCGGGACAGATCCGTGACCTTGGTCTGCAGCTCGGAGTTGACCGTGGCCAGTTCCTCGTTCACGGACTGCAGTTCCTCCTTGGAGGTCTCCAGCTCTTCGTTCGTGGACTGCAGCTCCTCGTTCACCGACTGCATCTCCTCGTTCGCGGACTTGAGCTCCTCGTTCGCGGTCTCGAGCTCCTCGTTCGCGGTCTGCAGGTACTCGTCCTTGTCCCGCAGCTCCTGCTTCAGGTTCGCGATGCGGGTCTCGTCGTCGGTCATCGGTTCGCCCGATCTCGCGGATGGTTCCACGGAAGTCCGTTCCGAGGGCGTCGCATCCTCGAGGACCACCAGATACAGATAGGAATCGGCGGCGATCGCGGGCGTGGTTCGAACGGGGTGGACCGTCAGGTCCACGGCCGTGACGACCTGGTTCGAGCGGATGCGCAATCCGGGACAATACACGCTTTCATGGGATGCGACGGCTTTGCGGAGGGTCATGGTCAGGCTGTTCTGAAGTCCTTCCCGGGCCATCCGCAGGATGTTGTTCACACCGGGCTCGCCGGCCACGGGTTCGAGGTGGTTGCCGGTCTTGCCGTGGATGTAGAGGATGTCGCCGCGATCCGTCACGAGGACGCCGGCGAGGTTGGAATGCTGGAGCAGCGCCTGCTCGGTCACCTCCCGCAGCGGGACCTTGCCGGTCTGGGCGGGTTTCGCCGATTTCCCCGGGGCCAGGGTCTCCTGTTGCACGGGATTGAGCGGGAACAGTCCGAACGCCATCCGCTGGGCGGCGTGGAAGTCGTCCTTCCTCCGATAGATCTTGGCCTTGCGGTCCACTGGATGGAAAAGGTCGCCGTGTTCGCCGACGGTCTCGGAATTCCCGAGGAAGAGCAGACCTGCCGGAAGCAGGGAGTAATGGAAAAGGGGGATCAGCCGTTTCTGGAGCTCCCCGTCCAGGTAGATCATCAGGTTGCGGCAGCTGATGAGGTCGAGCCGCGAGAAGGGAGGGTCCTTGATGACGTTCTGCTCGGAGAAGACCAGCATATCGCGGATGTTCTTGTGGACCCGGTAGGAGCTGCCGTCGGTCTCCGGAACGAAGAATCGGGCCAGGCGGTCCGCCGTGACGTCGACGGAGATGCTGGCCGGGTAGATTCCGGTGCGGGCGATGGCGATCGACTGGCTGTCGATGTCGGTGGCGAAGACCTGGACTTTGTAGCTCTGCCGCAGCTGCTCGATGCGCTCCTGCAGGAGGATCGCGATGGAGTAGGCCTCCTCGCCCGTCGAGCAGCCGGGGACCCAGACGCGGACCGTGCCGTCCAGGGGTTTGCCGGCGAAGATCCTGGAGATCACCTCGGTCTCCAGGGCCTGGTAGGCCTCCGGATCCCGGAAGAAGCTCGTCACGCCGATCAGGAGGTCGCGGAACAGCGCGTCCACCTCAGCGGGAGTCTGCTGGAGGAACCGGACGTAGTCGGGAAGCGTCACGATCTGGTGGACCGCCATGCGCCGCTCGATCCGACGCTGGATGGTGTTCAACTTGTAATGGGAGAAGTCGTGGCCGGTCTGCACGCGCAGGAGGATGAAGATCTTCTTCAGGTCGTTCTCGGTGCCGGAAGCCGGCAGGACGGAGGAGGAGGAGGCGCGGCCGAAGGCATGGGCGACGTAGGCCATGAGCTGCGCGGGCATCTCGGCCGCGGCCAGGACGTAGTCCACCAGGCCGGTGGCGATGGCGTTGCGCGGCATGCCGTCGTATTCGGTGGAGGACGGCCTCGGCTTCAAGGTCGGCCGTGTCCTGCGCGGCATCGACGCCGCGGCGGCGCTGGGTTACCCGATCAAGATCAACTGCGTCGTGCAGCGCGGGGTGAACGATGCGGAGCTGCCGGCGCTCTGCGCTTACTTCCGCGAACG
>CAZOHH010000005.1:0-36393 GCA_964579735.1 uncultured Oscillospiraceae bacterium
ACTACATCTACAACGTCTGCGACCACCAGGAATGCTACGCGGAGGTCGGTTCGCAGGCCATCTCCTACACCACCGGCGTCCCGGCCATGATCGGTGCGATGATGGTGCTGAAGGGTCTCTGGAAGAAGCCGGGCGTCCACAACGTCGAGGAGCTCGACCCGGACCCGTTCATGGAACAGCTGAACCTCTGCGGCCTGCCGTGGGTCGAGGACTTCTCCCCCGCCCTGGTGGACTGACGACTTGGCGCGCCGGTTCGGTCTCCCCTTCGACGTCGACGCCGTCCCGACGCCCTGCTATGTCGTGGATGAAGCGCTGCTGAAGCGCAACCTCGAGGTTCTCGACGGTGTGCAGCGGCGCACGGGTGCGAAGATCCTGCTCGCCCTCAAGGGTTTCTCCATGTATTCCGTCTTCCCGCTCGTCGGGAAGTATCTAGCCGGTGTCACGGCCTCCTCTCTTTTCGAGGCGCGGCTCGGCGCAGAGGAATTCGGCAAGGAAGTGCATGTCTACGCACCCGCCTACGTCGACCAGGAGTTCGATGAACTGCTGGGATACGTGGACCACGTCGTGTTCAACTCCTTCGACCAATGGGCGCGTTTCCGCCCGAAGGTCGAGGCGATGCGCGCGGCGGGGCACGCCGTCGAGGTCGGCCTGCGGGTCAATCCCGGCTACTCCGAGGTGTCGACGCCGCTATACGACCCATGTGCCGAGAACTCGAGGCTCGGCATCCCGATTGCCTCGTTCCGCGCCGACCTCCTCGACGGGATCGACGGGCTCCACTTCCATGCCCTGTGCGAGCAGAATTCCGACACGCTCGAGCGCGTCGTGGAGTCCTTCGAACGGCTCTTCGGCGGCGTCCTGCACGGCATGAAGTGGCTCAACCTCGGCGGCGGGCACCACATCACGCGCGCCAACTACGACGTCCCGCGCCTAGAGCGCATCGTGACGGGATTGCAGCAGCGCTATGGCGTCCGGATCTACCTCGAACCGGGCGAGGCCATCGCCCTGAACACCGGGTTCCTCGTCACGAAAGTCCTCGATGTCGTGAAGAACGGCATGGAGATCGCCCTGATCGACGCTTCGGCCGCCTGCCACATGCCGGACGTGCTCGAGATGCCCTACCGCCCCGTCATCCTGGGCGCCGGAGCGCCGGGTGAATTCGCGCATACCTACCGGCTCGGGGGGCTCACGTGCCTCGCGGGAGACATCGTCGGCGACTACTCGTTCCCGGAGCCGCTAGCCCCAGGCGACCGGCTCGTGTTCACCGACATGGCCCACTACACCATGGTCAAGAACAACACGTTCAACGGCGTGAACCTGCCCTCGATCGCGAAGGTCGACGAGGCGGGCGAACTTACGGTCGTCAGGACGTTCACGTACGAGGACTATCGAGGGAGACTGTCCTAGACGTCACGTTTCCAGCAGGAAGGTCGCCTCTGCCAGCGGCTTTCGCCTCTTGTTCTGCATGCCGCCGTGCGATATGATGTACATGAGAATGTACGTTTCCATGCTCATTCTTCTGCACACACCTCCACCGATGGAAGGAGACGCCCCATGTCGACGAGAAGATCCCGCCCCGTCGTTCCCACCACCATTTCCGCTACCGAACTTCGGACGCGCTCCTCCGAGATTCTGGACCTCGTCTCCAAGAGCCACCAGGACGTGATGGTCCTCCGCGGGAACCGCCCCACCGCCTTCATGGTCGAGTCCGTGCGCTATTCCGAGCTGATCGAGAAGGCCGAACGGCTGGATTCCCTTCTCGTCCTCGCGGAGGATGTCGCTCTGTATCGCGCATCGGAAGAGATCGTCCGCAACACTCCGGATGACGGCTATATCGGGCAGAAGGAGCTGATGGCGCAGCTGGGAATCAAGGAAGAGGATATCGAGGCGGCTCCCGACGAGGACTTCGGCTGATGTGGGAGGCGCGTTTCTCAGCGTCGGCTTCGGATTACCTGAAGAAGCACACCGACCAGGCACCACGGATCCTCAAGGGAATCCGCAAGGTGCTTTTGAACCCTGAACCCAGACCGCTCGGCCTTGGGGTCCCATTGGGTTCTCACGGCTCGGGGAATCTCTCTGGATTCATGAAGATCAAGTTCTCTTCGATTGGCGTTCGCGTCGTCTACTGCCTGGTCCGGAATCACGGTGTCATGAATGTTGTGGTGATCGGAATCCGAGACGAAGCCACCTGCTACAAGGAAGCTGCAAGACTCGTCGCGGAATTCGGTGATCGACTGTTCGACGAACCGTTCCAGCTTTGATCGTCACGCTTCCAGCAGGAAGTCGATGAGGTTCTGGAATCGGATTCCATTCTTTGAAAGAATGAAATTCCTGTCCATGGAGAGAATCGTCTTTTCGTGGTTGTCGTCGATCGACTCGAGAGACGCGAGCTCTCTCCGCAGAACCGCTTCGTCCGCTAGGGTACGTGCGACCTGGAAATACCGGACCTCGTCGGGACCCGTAGCGATGAAGTCGACTTCGCGGTCCCTCACTCTGCCGATCGCGACCTCTGGATACCGACGAAGCAGTTCGAGATAGACGACGTTCTCCAGAATGTGGCCGATATCGGCGTCCCGTTTCCCGAGAATCGCGTTGCGGATTCCGCTGTCGACGACATAGTACTTCCCTAGGGTCTTGAGATAGAGCTTCCCCTTGATGTCGAACCGCCGAGCCTTGTAGAGGATGAAGGCATTCTCGAGATAAGTCAGATAGTTGTCGATCGTCTCGTTCGCCGTGGGTCTTCCGTTGCCTGTAAGATAGCGACTGACGCTCGCCGCGGAGACTTCACTCCCGACGTTGCTCATGAGGAATCGGACGAGGTTCTCGAGCAGCGAGGCGTCCTTGACGGCATTCCGTTGAATGACGTCCTTCAGGATGACCGTGTTGTAGATGCCGGAAAGTGCCGTGAAGAGCCCCTCGTTTCCCTGTATCTGCGCGACGGCAGGCAGGCCCCCGTATTCGAGGAACCGGTCGAACTTTTCCTCCTGCGTGGTCCGCTCGTCGAAGTCATGGAAATCCAGATACTCCTTGAAGGAGAGTGGCAGCATCCGGATCTCAACATATCGTCCAGATAGCAGGGTCGCCAGTTCTGAGGACAGCAGATAGGCATTGGAACCGGTGATATAGAGATCCACGGGACGGTCGACCATGAGTGAGTTGACGGCGCGTTCCCAGGAATCGACTTGCTGGATTTCGTCCAGCAGGACATAGGAACGCCTGTCCTTCGGGATGCGCGCGACGATATGCCCATAGAGTGCACGGTGGTCCTTCAGGTCTTCATAGAGCATGGACTCGAAGTTCATATGGACTATGAGGTCCTGTGGGACTCCATCTTCCCGCAGGTGACGTTCGAACAAATCGAGCAGCGTCGACTTCCCACATCGGCGCATCCCGGTGATCACCTTGATGAAGGGTTTGTCTTGAAAGGTCAGAAGCTGCTTCATATAGATCGCGCGATCGAACATGACGTCCACCCCCTTGCTGAAGTATGGACTTCCTAGCGCAGATGTCAAGTTTTACGGTTGCAACCGTATGTTTCGCATTATCTGCAAGTTCTACGGTTATGAACGTATATTTCAACACCCTCGTGACCGGCGCCGTCACCTTGAAACCGACGTCGTCACCTCGGGTCCGTCCACCATTTCTTCCATTTCAGCAGCCGGAGCATCGTCGCGAAATGTCGCCGCCGGTGTGCCGGCTCCTCCCGCTGGATCCGCTCCGCGACGGGCCGCCACGCGGCGTCCACGGGCTTCGTCTTCGCGCCCAGCTCCTCCGGGCTTTCCGGTGCGCCGAGGTGGGTCGAATGCGCTCCCGATTCGCGGACGACTTCGGCCAACGCGTCGGGGTGGTCCATGATCGGGCAGCCGAGCAGCGGATTCGCGTCGAAGGGCTGCGCCTTCCGGAACCGGCGGAAGAAGGGCGAGCGAAGGGCTTCCACGAGCGTCTTCTCGTGCAGGTTCGAGTCGGAGTAGTGGCAGAAGGCGCAGGGCTCGACGTCGCCGTGGGCGTTGATGTGCACGAAGCCTGCGCCCGCGCCCGCACAGCCGAACACGAGGTGCCCGTTGTTCCAGAAGTCGACCAGAACGAAATCGTGTTTCAGGGCATATGCGTCGACGCGCCGTTTCACGGTCGCGCGCTGCTCCGGTGTGCAGACGAGGGACAGATCGGCTCCATTCCCTACCGGGATGTACTGGAAGAGCCAGCCGAGCCATGCACCCTTTTCCCGCATGGAGTCGAGGAAGGCGTCGCTCGAGACGACCTCGTAGTTCTTCGCATGATAGCAGGCCGAGAACCCGAACCCGATTCCGCGCGACCTCAACAGGTCCATCGCGGCGACCACCTGGTCATAGGTTCCTGCGCCGCGGCGGAAGTCGGTCTCCTCCCGCCACCCCTCGATGCTGAGGAACAGGTTCAGGTTTCCGAGCCGGGCCATCCCGTCCACGAACGCGGCGTCCACGAGCGTTCCATTGGTGTAGAGGCTGAAATTCGTCCTTCGGTGCCGCGCTGCGAGCTTCAGGATATCGCCCTTGCGCAGCATCGGCTCGCCCCCGCTGAACGTGACGAACTCGATGCCGAGCTTCTCGGATTGAACGAGGATCTCGTCGAGCTTCTCGAAGGAAAGTTCATCGCCGCGCCCGTAGTCGGCCGCCCAGCACCCCGTGCAATGCAGGTTGCATGCACTCGTGGGGTCGATCAGCAGGAGGCGGGGTACGAAGCACCGATGCAGGAAGCCCGAAATCGCCTCGCGGACGGCGATTCCCCGCCCGAGCACGACATGCTCCAGCGCGGACCGGGCGAAGAAGAACCGCCGGCTCTGGTGCACGTAGTTCTTGTGATGAGGGAAAGGAGGGATGCGCTCCCTCCTCCCCGATACCGTCAAATGGGTCATCGGCCTCGCCTTCCTGTCACGCGTCCTCTATTTCTCGGACACGGTGACGAGGGTCGGCATGTAGCCTTCGAACTTGAACTCTCCGTCCTCCACGCCGAGGAAGTGGATCAGGAGGTCGGGAATCTGCGTGTAGATCCGAGCGGTTACGTCGAATATCTCCTGGCGCGTCGCGTCATCGAGAGGTCCGCCATTGACCCCCTGGATCACGGGGCCGAGCGGAATCGGGCCAATCTTGAATTCTGTCAAAGGTTCGGGTACATAGACCTGGTTCTCGAGGATGCTGGCCGTGCCCCGGGTGCTCATCGTGAAGGTGTTCGGAAGGAATCTGCCCACCGCGTCGGGTATCTGGCCGAGCATGTCGGGAATCAGTTCGTCCTTGACCTTCTTGAAATCGACCTTGTACTTGCCGGAGACGCTTCCGTCATCATTGATCGTGAACTTGATGCTGTCGAACCAGCTGAGGTTCGGCGCAACTCCGTTGACGAAGGCGTTCGCCTCGGCTTCGGTCAGCGAGAAGCTGCGCTCCTCGTAGTCGGAGAACGCGATGTCGAAGGCGTCGATCGCGAGTTTCTGGCCCTTGTGGGCCACGAGCCATGCCTTGTACTCGGTGGCGTTCTTCCCCTCGAAGTCGATGGTGATACCGATCTTGTCCATCGCGGAGTCGTAGTCCTTCTGCGAATAGCCGAGTCCGCCGAGGAAGTCGAAGGCACCGAGGATCCATGCGATGAGCGCGCCGACGAGGACGAGGAAGATCAGGAAGACGATCAGGCAGCCGTGCTTCTTTTTCTTCTTCGGCGGGGGCTGCGGGGCGGCGTACTGCTGGGGCGGAGGTGCGTACTGGGGCTGCTGCGCGTACTGCTGGGGCGGGGGCGCGTATTGCTGTGGAGGCGGGGCGTACTGGGGCGGGGGTGCGGCGTTCACGGGAGCCGCAGGGGTGAACCGGGTACCGCAATTGGCGCAGAACTGGGCCTGGTCATCGTTCTTCGATCCACAATTCGTACAGAACATCGAAAATCCCTCCTTGCCCTTTTTCTAAAGAATAGCACAACAGAAGGGCAATGGAAGTCAAGTGCTGTAAATCTCGTGTCAGCCTGGTGCGCTATTCCTCTCCACCTTTGTCGAACTGTCCGCTGTAGAGGTTCCAGTAGAAGCCCCGCGCACCCATCAGGGAGCTGTGCGAGCCTCGCTCGATGATGGCGCCGCCATCGATCACGAGGATCTCATCCGCGTCGCGTATCGTGGACAGGCGGTGGGCCACGATGAAGCTGGTTCGGCCCCGGCGGAGCTTCAGCATCGCCTGCTGCAGGACCATTTCGGTGCGCGTGTCGACACTGCTCGTCGCTTCGTCGAGAATCAGGACAGCCGGATCCGCAAGCACGGCTCGGGCGATGGACAGAAGCTGTCGCTGTCCCTGGGAGAACCCTTCCCCCGCCTCGCCCAGCTCCGTGTCATAGCCCGCGGGAAGCCGGCGGATGAAGGGATCCGCGCCGACGCGCGCCGCGGCCTCCTCCACTTCGGCATCCGTCGCGTCGAGGCGTCCGTAGCGGATGTTCTCGCGCACGGTGCCGCTGAACAGATGCGTGTCCTGGAGGACCATGGCGAAGCTGTCCCGGAGACTGTCGCGCGTCCATCCGCGCAGGTCCATGCCGTCAAGGCGGATGGACCCCGTGTCGGAGTCGTAGAAGCGCACGAGCAGTGTGGCGAGGGTCGTCTTCCCGGCACCGGTCGGACCGACCAGGGCGATGGTGCGGCCGGCCGGCGCGTCCAGCGATATGTGGCGCAGCACCGGTACGTCCGCTCGGTATCCGAACGACACGTCGAGGAATTCGACGTGCCCCCGGGGGTCGACCAGTTTCTCCGCGTCCGGGGCATCCGCGGGCTCGGGGGTCTCGTCCATCAGGTCGAAGACGCGTTCGGCGCTGGCCTGGGCGGACTGGACCGAACTGTAGAGGCTCGCGATCTCGTTGATCGGCCGCGCGAACTGCCGGGAATAGGTCAGGAAGCTCGCGACGACTCCGACGGTGATGATGCCGGATTCCGCGAGCAGTCCCCCGGCGGTGGCCACGATGACGAAACCGATGTTGGTGACGACATTGAGCATGGGCATCATGAGACCGGAGAGGACCTGCGCCTTGCGGCCGGCCTCGCGCAGCGCCGTGTTCACGACGTCGAAGCGGGCGATGGTCCGCTCCTCCTGTCCGAAGGCCTTGACGACGGTCTGCCCCGAAAGGACCTCCTCCACGTGGCCGTTGAGTTCGGCGAGCAGCCGCTGCTGTTCCTTGAAGAGCTTGCGGGAACGCCTTGAGACCGCTCGGGTCAGCAATACCGTCAACGGCGCCGTCGTCAGCGCAAGTGCCGTGAGGACCGGCGAGAGGGACAGCATGAAGGCGAAAGAGCCTGTCAGCATCAGGACGCTGGAGAAGAGCGAAGTCGTCGACGAGGAGAGCAATGTGCTGACATTGTCCACATCGTTGGCAAGACGACTCATCAGTTCTCCATGCGAGTGCGCGTCGAAGAAGGAGAGCGGAAGTCCCTGCACCTTCGAGAAGAGTTCGCGGCGAAGCCTCATGACCACCCGCTGGGCGACGCCGGCGATCCACCACTCCTGGAACCAGGCGAGCAGCGCTCCGCCCGCGTACGCGCCACCGAGCAGCACGAGGATCCGGACGAGGGCGGTAAGGTCGACACCGCCCCTTACGGCCATGGTGTCGACCGCGCGACCGATGAGCCATGGGCCTGCAAGGCCGAAGGCGGATCCGGCCGTGGCGATGAGGAAGACGAGGATGAGCTTGATCCGCTCCTTGCCGCAGAGGGACCAGAGCCGTCGAACCGAGTTCCACAGGTCACGCGGCTTCGCGCCACCGGTCAAGTGGCTGCCGTGCATGTGCAATCCGACGGGGGCGGGCGCGGGCGTGGGCGCGGCCACTAGACGACCTCCTGACCGGTCACGTCGAGTCCGACCTGGGAGCGGTAGATGTCCCGGTAGAGAGGACAGCCTCTGAGCAGTTCCGCATGGGTCCCATGCTGGACGAGACGGCCTTCGTCGAGAACGAGGATCGTGTCCGCCTCCATGACGGTATGGATGCGCTGGGCGACGACGATCACGGTCATCCCCTCGCATTCCTCCCTCAAGGCGCTGCGAAGCCGCCGTTCGGTCTCCATGTCCACGGCGCTGGTGCTGTCGTCCATGATCAGCACGTCCGGTTTCCGGATCAGGGCCCGGGCGATGCACAGCCGCTGCTTCTGTCCGCCGGACAGGTTCACGCCGCCCTGACCGATGCGGGTATCCAGCCCTTCCGGCATGCGCGCGACGAAATCGGCCGCCTGCGACACGGACAGCGCCCTGGCCAGGTCCGATCCGGTGGCGTCCGGGTCCCCCCAGAGCAGGTTGTCGCGCAGGGTCCCCGTGAACAGGATGGACTGCTGCGGCACGATGGCGACGCGGCGGCGCAGTTCCTTCTGCGCGAAATCCCTTACATCCTGCCCGTCCACGAGCACGCATCCCGATGAGACGTCATGGAACCGCTGGACCAGATGGACCAGCGTCGATTTACCCGAGCCCGTCGACCCGATCACCGCGGCGGTCTCCCCCGCGACAATCCGGAATTCGATTCCGCTCAGCGCCGGTTCGGACTGGCCGTCGTAGATGTAAGACACGGAGCGCATCTCCACGGCACCCGCCCTTGGCGGCTCGCCAGGCTGATCGGGTTCGGGCGCGTCTCCGGTCGAGGCGAAGACGAGGCCGATGCGGGACAGCGAAGTCCGAGCGCGGGCGCCGGCCGTGAAGATCATGGACATCATGGTCATGGCCTGGAGAATCTGCTGGAAATACGTGACGAAGGCCATCACGTCCCCGACCTTCGCGCCGCCGGAATCGACGCGGACGCCGCCCATCCAGAGCAGGAGCAGGATGCTGCCGTTCATCACGAGCAGAATCAGAGGCTGGATCGTGGCCATGGACCGGGCCGCCTTCACTCCGATGCCGGTCAGGTCCTGGTTCGCCTTGTCGAAGCGGGTACCCTCGTACTCCGTGCGGTGGAACACCTTGACCACCCGGATGCCGGCCAGGTACTCGCGCAGGACCCCGTTCACGCGGTCCACGGCCGTCTGGACCTTCTGGAACAGCGGCATTCCCTGGCGGATCCGAAGAGCGATCAGAATCGCAAGAAGAGGCAGCGCGCCGACGAGGACCAGCGCCATCCCCGCGTTGAGCGTGAAGGCCATGATGAGTCCACCGACCAGCATGAGCGGCGCGCGCAGGAAGATGCGGGTCAGCAGGAAGGACAGGTTCTGGATCTGCATCACGTCGTTGGTGATGCGCGTGATCAGGGTCGCGGCGCCGAACCTGCGGATCCCCTCGAGGGACATCGCCTGCGTCTTGCGGAAGAGGTCCGCCCGCAGTTCCGTGCCGAGGTCCTGCGACGCGCGAGTCGACAGGTGATTGCGGAAAATGCCGAGCACGGCGCCGGAGAGGGCGATTCCGAGCATCAGGGCACCGGTGCGCAGCGTGAAGGCGCTGTCGTTGCCGAGGATGCCCACGTTGACGATCGTGGCCATGAGGGTCGGCAGGCTCAGGTCGACGAGGACCTCGCCGAGAAGGCAGGCCCAGGCCGGAACGGCCCGCCGCAGGTAGTGGGGCATGTATTTCTTCAGCCAGCCCATGCGGACATCATAGCGGAAAGTCGGCCGGAGTGGGCACGATCTTCGGTTCCCTGCGCCAGAGCCAATAAAACAGGATCGCGAAGACGACCACGCTGGCCATCGTGAAGATGCCGACGACCAGGAAGACCTTCTGCATGCCGAAGGCATCGTTGGCCAGCCCGCCGAGGATGCCGGCGAGGATCTGCGGGATGGACACCCCGAAGATGCCGAAGAAGGTCTGTCCCGACGATTTCAGTTCCTTCGGGACCTCCCGGTTGATGAAGACCGCCATGCAGTAGAAGATGACGATCAGCGTGAAGCCGTGGAGGACATTCGCTACGAGGATTCCCGTGAGGTCCGTGAAGATGCCGAGGAGCAGCCAGCGGATGCCCATGACGAGACCCGCGAGCAGAAGAGTGCGCTTGATGCCGAGTCGCCCGATGATCCGCTCGGCGAAGAGCAGGAATGGGATCTCCACCACCGCGGCGATCATGAAGGAGAGTCCGATCTGCTGGTTGTCCGCCCCCAGGTTCTGGTAGTAGATGGAGAAGAAGATGAAGTAGTATCCGATGCCCAGCATGAGGAAGAAGCAGAAGGAGACGAGGAGGATCAGAGGACGGTTCTTCAGGAGCAGCAGCGGCGAGACGTGGTTTCCGGGTGTCTGGTGACCCCGGACGGGCGGGAGCCGGTACGTCACGAGGAAGGCCAGCACCGCAATCGCGGCGGAGAGGGGGAACAGGTACGTGATGTTCCAATCGGCTACGCGTCCGGCGATCAACACCCAAACGGAGAAGCCAATGGTGGCGCCCATTCGGATCGTGCCGTACTTGAAGCGCGTCGGCTCTATGGCCTGCAGGGTGATCACATCCTGCATCAGGAAGAGCGGAGTGTTGAAGAAGGTGAAGACGATGACGACGACGAACAGGAGCGCGTAGCTGTGGGTCAGCGGGTAGAAAAGGACGACGACCCCCGAGCCGGCCAGGACCCAGCGGTAGAGGCGATTCGTGCTTTTCGTGCGGTCGCCGGCCAAGCCCCAGAACGGCTGCGCGAAAAGTCGGACGAACGGACTCACGGCCAGCAGCGCGCCGATCGCGGTGCTGGTGAAGCCGAGGCCGTCCAGATAGACCGGCAGGTAGGTGCCGTAGACCGCGTTGAAGGCCGAGGTCAGGAAGTAGAGAAGGAAGAAGTAGACCGGGAACCTCTCGGTCAGCCTACCGCGCAGATTCACCCGATCAGGCCGGCTATCGCGGTGCCTATGAGCGTGGCCTTGTCCGCCTGGACGAAGTCGCAATAGACGCCGAGTTTCTCGTTGAGGAAGGTCTTGACGTAGTGGTCGAGCTTGCCGCGGAAGAGCTTGGACTTGTAGAAGGTCGTGCCCTCCGCGGAGACGCAGACCGGCAGGCAGGGGTCGGTGCCGCGCCCGGTGTGGACGATGGCGGCGGCGAGGTTCACGGCGACGAGCCGCGCGGCGCGTTCGAACTGCGCGTCGATCAGATGGTACAGGATCTGGCGGTCCTCCCGCTCGGATGCGGACGGTCCGCCACCGATGCAACCGGCCAGGACGTTGCGCGCGTCGAACGGGTAGAAGCAGAAGAGGTCGATCTCCTTCGAGGAGAGCGTGGACAGTCCGGCGAAGGCCTTCGCGGTCCTGGCGGAGAAGAGACCTTCCTTCGCGGCAGCTTCCACCGTATGAAGGAGCAGGCCGCCCTGGTACGCGCCGGAGATCATCTTCTCGAAGGTGTGCACGCCGGGGTTGGTGGTCGTGGCGTCGTAGGCTCGGTCTATGGAGCTCTGCGGAATACCGCCATACCCTCCGGATTCCATGTTGACGAGGGTGGTGCCCGCCTTGCGGAGTAGGTTCGGCGACTTCAAGAGCCGGGCGTTATGTTCCGCATAGGCCGAATTCGTGCCGGTGCCGAGGATGTATCCGATGGTGCCGTCGAATCGGCGGTCCGGGAAGGCCGCCTTGCCTCCGAGCAGCGTCGCGACGGTGTCGTTGAGGATGACCACGGACTTGTCTCCCTTCACGCCCGCGTCGCGCAGGGCCTTGAGAAGACTCGCTCCAACCAGACCGCCGACGGCGCCGCGGACCCTGACCTCCTTGTTGAACTGGATCAGCTTGCCGTCCTTGTCGGGCTGCATCTCCACTGGGAAGGAGAAGCAGAAGCCGATGCGGTGGCTCCGGTCCGCGACCGGCAGCAGGTAGGTGGCCATGGTGGCGTAGAACGTGTCGTTGTCCAGCTCTCCCTGGGTGCCGGGCATGGGATACACCTTCAGGTCCTCCACGACGGGCGTGCGGTTGTTGTCGAAGCGCACCAGCGCCACGCGGAAGTTCGTGCCGCCGGCGTCGATGACGATGACGGGCTCGTCCACGGGAATCTCGCCGTCCGGGCTGACGTATGTGGTGATCATCTTCAGCGAGGAGGGGTTCCCGGCGAGCCCGGCCTCCATCTCCTGGACGAAATCCGCCATGGCGCGGTCGAGGTCCACGGCTTCGGGCGCGCATCCATGCTGGGCAAGGAAACGGGAAGTCTTCTGTTTCGCGTTATCCATCTTTCCGGTTCTCCTTTGGCGGGTCTTGTCGCTGTTTATAGTAGTTTTCAACTGTTTTCATATCCTACCATAGGAATTCTGGCGATTCCACCCCGAAGGCACGCGCAGGGCGCGGAAATGCGAGCGCGGACGCGCCCTCTCGAGCCGCTTCCGCGCCGACCGCCGCGACTTCAGATTCCGTCGGGTTTCAAGGAGAATCTCAATACGTTCCATGAGGCAGGTGCGAGGGCGAAGGCATGCACGCCTCCGTCCGAGGTTCCGTCCTGCTTCGCCGTCGGAGCGACCCGGTCAGGATTCGCCTCGTCGTTCACGGCCGACAGGTCTTCGTGCCGCAACTCGATGTGCTCGATCCTCGCCGTAGTCCCGAAATCGCGGAGGTCGACCTTCAGTTCCAGGTTCTGGTCCGGGCTGCGATTCACCGCGAAGACCACGACCTCGTCCCCCGCTTCGCTCATCACGGCCGAAGCATCCAGCCAGGGTACCTCTCCGTGTTCGGAGGTCTCGTAGACCTCGCTGTCGACGATCTGCCCGAGCGAACGACCCCTGCCGAAGCGGGAGGCGTGCAGGAACGGCCAGTAGATCGTCTGCCGCCAGGCCGGTCCGCCGTTGCGGGTCATGATCGGCGCGATCACGTTGACCAACTGCGCCAGGCAGGCGACCTTCACGCGGTCCGCGTTGCGGATCAGGGCGTTGAGCATCGTGCCGACGACGAGTGCGTCGGTCATGTCGTAGACGTCCTCCAGGATCGGCGGGGCCACCTGCCAGCGCGCCTGCCGGCTGTCCGCGGCCTGGCTGTGGAACCAGACGTTCCATTCGTCGAAGGAGAGCCGGACGTCCTTCTTGCCGCGCTTCTTCGCCTTCACGTAATCGCAGGTCGCGCCGACTTCCTGGATGAAGCGCTCCATGGCGACACCTTGGGCGAGGAATCCGCCGAAGTCACCGGTCGGGTTCCCGTAGTATGTATGCAGGGAGAGATAGTCCACGTTCTCATAGGAAAGCTCAAGCACGACCCGCTCCCATTCCGGGAAGGTCGGCATGCCACGTCCGGAACTTCCGCACGCCACGACCTCGATGGTGGGGTCGACCCCCTTCATCGCCTTGGCGGTCTCGTTCGCGAGCCGGCCGTATTCCTCGGCCGTCTTATGGCCGATCTGCCAGGGGCCGTCCATTTCGTTTCCCAGGCACCAGAGCCGGACATCGTGCGGAGCCGCGTGGCCGTTCGTCTTCCGGAGGTCCGACAGGGCGGTTCCTCCGGTCATGTTGCAATACTCGACCTCCTGGCGCGCCTCGTCGATTCCGAGCGTGCCGAGATTCACGGCCAGCATGACCTCGACGCCAGCCAATTTCGACCAGTCGGCGAATTCGTCGATTCCCAGTTCATTGGTCTCGATGCTGGCCCAGGCCTGTTCGGCGCGTCTGGGACGGTCCTTTTTCGGACCGATCCCGTCCCGCCAGTCGTACCCCGATACGAAGTTGCCGCCCGGATACCGCACGACCGAAACGCCCAGGTCCTTCACCAGTGCGAGCACGTCCTTGCGGAAACCGCTCGCGTCCGCCAGAGGATGGCCCGGCTCGTGGATTCCGCCGTAGACCGCCCTCCCCAGATGCTCGATGAAGGAGCCGAAGATCCTCTTGTCCACTTCTCCGACGACGAAGCCGCGGTCCAGAGCGATTCGAGCCTTGATCATGTTTCTACCTCTAGTGTCTTTCAGCCAGCTGCAGGGAGTCATCGAGGAGGAGCAGAAGGGAGCGGTAGTACTCCTCCATGGCGTGGAGTTCCTCGGAGGCGATGCGCGCCTTGCGGTCCTCGAGCATCTCGCGGATCGTGCGCTCGTCGCGCAGCTTCGCGAGGTTGACGCGGCGGCCTTGAAGCAGGAGGCGCATGCATTCGTATACCTCGCCGTCCCAGGCGATCAGCTCTTCGTAGAGGTCGCAGAGGCAACCTTCGGTCGAGCAGGGAAACTTCTTCTGTAGGAAGTCCTGCCACAGAAGCCTCACGCGGTCGATATTCCGTCCGGACAGGGACCAGTCGCCCACCATCGGAACCACCCCCAGGGACATGTCGTTCGTTCGATTATAACAAACCTTTAGGGGTGGAATTCAAGTATCTTTTCAAATCGTGCGCGGGGAGGCGTTTTTCCCGCTCCGCAGGGCGAGAAGGGCGAGAGCCACGTTGAATAGGACGACCCCTGCGGACAGCGCGATGGCCTGGGTCCGGAAGGCGGCATAATCGGCGGCGAAGGTCACGGACATCATGGGAGCGACGCGCAGGTAGCGCAGGTCCGCAGCGACGAGCCAGCCCTGCAGGAAAATGGAAGCGGCGAGGACGACGAAAAGCACGGACATCCAACCTCGCGGAAGCACCCTGCGCACCAGCAGGACCAGCAGGGCGACCGCGACAATGCCTGCTGCGGCCTGGAGGGTGTCAAAAAGCGTCCCGTGGGAGCGAAGGAGGGAGAGCCAACGGAGGGAATGGGATAACCCCATGTCGCCGAGCGAGAAGCCGAGGACGAAGCGGTCCAGTTCCACCGCTACCAACGCTATGCCGGAGGCCGTCAGCCAGAGTGGAGAGACGGTCCGACGCGCGAGCAGCGCGTGCCCGATGCCCGCCATGCCGGCCAGTTGCAGGAGGGCGAAGAAGGCGAAGTGGAGACTGCCGGGGCCGCGCGCGTCGATCGATGAGATTCGGCTATCAAGCCCACCGAAGAACCCAGCACCTACCGGCATATGGTTGAGGACCAGCTGGAAGAGATAGATCGTCTGCATGACGGCCGTGACGGCGACGGCAAGGGCCAGGAGAACGAGGACGGGGATGTCGAGTCTGCTGCGTTCCATGTAGTCCTCCTTGCGGGAAGGGTCATGGAAACAGACTATCGCTATCGTATGAGAATGTCAATGGACGACTGGGCCCGTCTATTCCTCCCCAGGGATGATCATGTCGGTGGTCTGCTTGCCCGGCGGGATGATGGGGTATACGTTCTCGTTGCCGTCGAGGACGGCGTGGATGAGGTACGGCCTGTCGGTCGAAAGCGCCTTCTCGAACTGGACGGCGAGCTCCGCCGGGTTCTCGGCGCGGCCGGCTTCGATGCCGTAGGCGGCGGCGATCATGACGAAGTCCGGGTTGTTCATCAGCAGGGATTCGCTGTAGCGCTGGCTGAAGAAAAGCTCCTGCCACTGGCGCACCATGCCGAGGCAGGCGTTGTCCATGACGACGATCTTGATATTGAGGTGCAGGTCCTGGATCGCGCCGAGTTCCTGCATGGTCATCTGGAACCCGCCATCGCCGACGAACAGCAGGACGAGCTTGTCGGGGCAGGCCACGGCGTCGCCGAGCGCGGCCGGCAGGCCGAAGCCCATGGTGCCGAGACCGCCCGAGGTGATCCAGTGGCGCGGGGTGTGGACGGGGAAGTGCTGGGCCGTGAACATCTGGTGCTGGCCGACGTCGGTGACGACGATGGGGTTGTTGCGCGCGGTCAAGTCGGCGAGGGCCTTGATGACGTACTTGGGCGAAAGCTTGCCGGCGCCGTCGCGGTCCCATCCCTCGCCTCGGGGCTGCGTGTCGGAACGGTTCTCGGCCATGGCGGACATGCGCTTCCGGTACTTGACGGTCAGGGCGCCGACCTCCTGGTTCCAGGCGCTCCAGCCGGGCTGGAACTTCGTCTCGACCATTCCGGCGAGGAGGTTCTGGAAGAAGTCGGCCGCGTCGTCCTCGATGCGGATGTCGACGTGTACGTTCTTGCCGATTTCGGCCGGGTCGATGTCCACGTGGATCACGAAGCGCTTCTTGGCGTTGAAGTGGGTGGGGTCGCCGGTGATGCGGTCGCTGAAGCGGCAGCCGACGGCGAGCAGGACGTCGCACTTGCCGAGGGCGATGTTGGCCTGGGGGATGCCGTGCATGCCGACCATGCCGAGGCAGGAGGGCTCGTCCTCGGAGATCGTGCCCTTGCCCATGAGGGTCGTGATGACCGGGATGGACGCGTAGTCGACGAGTTTCTTCAACAGCGCCGCGGCGCCGGGCGAGTGGACGATGCCGCCGCCGGCCATGAGGACGGGGCGCTGGGCCTTCGAGAGCGCGGCGAGGACTTCGGCGATGGCGGAGGCGGAGCGGCGCGGTGCCGGGCGATGACGCACGAGGGCTGCGACCGCGGCGGAGGAGCGCTTCTCGCTGACCAGACCGGCCAGGACGTCCTTGGGGACGCAGACGAGGACGGGGCCCGGACGGCCTTCGGTCGTGAGATTCCACGCCTCCTCGAGGACGGCCTCGAGGTCGTCGGCGCGCTTCACCAGGTAGTTGTGCTTGGTGATGGGCATGGTGATGCCGGTGATGTCGGCCTCCTGGAAGGCGTCGGTGCCGATGGCGGTGGTGCTCGCGTTTCCGGCGATGGCGAGGACGGGCACGGAGTCGAGGTTCGCATCGGCGAGGCCCGTGACGAGGTTGGTGGCGCCGGGACCCGAGGTCGCGATGCAGACGCCGACGCGGCCGGTCGCCTTGGCGTAGCCCTCGGCGGCATGGGCGGCGCCCTGCTCATGGCGGGTGAGGATGTGGGGGAACCCGGCCTTGTGGATTTCGTCGTAGAGGACGAGGACCGAGCCGCCGGGATATCCGAAGACGTGCTCGACGCCCTTGGCCTTGAAGAACTCGAGGATCTTCTGTGCTCCGTTCATGGTTGGCACTCCTTCCCTGGCTGGCGCATCACGGCGCCGTCGGCGGCCGAACCCGCGAGGGACGCGTATCGGGCCAGCACGCCCTTGAGGCGGCGGTCCGGCATCCGGGCGGGGGCGCGGGCGGAGAGGACCTCCGCGGAGACGAGCAGGTCGATGCGGCGCGCGGGGATGTCGATTCGAATCCGGTCGCCCTCGAGGACGTAGGCGAGGGGGCCTCCCTCGGAGGCTTCGGGCGCGGCGTGGCCCACGGCAGAACCGCGGGTGGCGCCGGAGAAACGGCCGTCGGTGACGAGGGCGACGGACTTGTCGAGCCCCATGCCGGCCAGCGCGCTGGTGGGGGTCAGCATCTCGCGCATGCCGGGTCCGCCGCGGGGACCCTCGAAGCGGATGACGACGACATCGCCCTCGACGATGCGCTCGGCGAAGATGGCCTCGGAGGCCTGCTCCTCGCTGTCGAAGACGCGGGCGGGTCCTTCGTGCACGAGCATCTCGGGCAGCACGGCGCCCTTCTTGACGACCGCGCCATGGGGGGCGAGGCTGCCCATCAGCACGGCGAGGCCGCCGTCCACGTTCACGGGTGCGTCGACGCTGCGGATGACCTTGCCGTCGGCGCCCTTGTAGGCGGCGATGCGCTTGCCGATCGTGCCGTCGACGGACTTCGCCGCGAGGTCGATCTTGCCCGCCTTGGCGAGTTCGGCCATGACGGCCGCGATGCCGCCGACCGCGTCGAGGTCCTGGATGAAATCGGGACCCGCCGGGTTCAGCTTGCACAGCTGCGGCGTGGAGTCGCTGATGCGGCCGACTTCGGCCAGCGTGACGGGAGCGTCCGCCTCGCGGGCGATGGCGAGGAGGTGCAGGACGCTGTTGGTCGAGCCTCCCAGGGCCATGTCGACGCGCAGCGCGTTGGTCAGGGATGCGGTATTGAGGATCTGGCGGGCGGTGACGCCTTCGGCGACGAGGTCCATGATGCGCATGCCGGCCTGGCGGGCCAGACGGCGGCGGGCGGAATACACGGCAGGGATGGTGCCGTTGCCGGGAAGTCCGAGCCCGAGGGCCTCGACGAGGCAGTTCATGGTGTTGGCGGTGTACATCCCGGCGCAGCTGCCGCAGGTCGGGCAGGCCGACATCTCCATGCCGGTCAGCTCCGCGTCGCTCATGCAGCCGGCCGCGTTGGCGCCGACGGCCTCGAACAGGTCGGACAGGCCGATGCGGCGGGTCTCGCCGGCGTCGGTGCGGGAGGAGCCGGCCAGCATGGGGCCGCCGCTCACGAAGACCGACGGGATGTCCATGCGCGCCGCCGCCATGAGCATGCCGGGCACGACCTTGTCGCAGCTCGGCAGGAAGACGACGCCGTCGAACTGATGGGCCATGAGCATGATCTCGACGGAGTCCGCGATGGACTCGCGGCTGACGAGCGAGTACTTCATGCCCTCGTGGTTCATGGCGAGCCCGTCGCACACCGCGATGGTCGGGAACTCGAAGGGCACGCCGCCGGCCATGCGGATGCCTTCCTTGACGGCGTCGGTGAGGCCGCGCAGGTGGATGTGGCCGGGGACGATCTCGTTGAACGGGTTGACGACGCCGATGAAGGGGCGGTCCATCTCCTCGGGCGTCAGCCCGAGCGCGTAGAGAAGGGACCGGTGGGACGCGCGCCGCGCGCCCTTCTTGATCGCATCGCTGCGGTATGCCTTCTCTTCTGCCATGGGGATTCCCTCCTTGAGGTCGTTCGCGGCGGTCGAACCGCGGGTGGGCGGCTGGCGGCCAGCGGCTAGGGGTTCTTCTCGAGCGCCTCGATGACGAGCCGGCCCATGGCGCGGGTGCCTACCGGGTCCGCGGCGTCGCCCGCGAGGCGGATGTCGGCGGTGCGCGCGCCGGAGGCGAGGACGGCCGTGACGGCGGACTCGACGGCGGCGGCTTCCTTTTCCAGGCCGAAGGAGATGCGGAGCATCATGGCGCAGGAAAGGATCGTGGCGAGCGGGTTGGCCTTGTCCAGGCCGGCGATGTCGGGGGCGGAACCATGGACGGGCTCGAAGAGGCCGGGCTTGCCGGGCGCGCCGAGCGAGGCGGAGGGCAGCATGCCGATGGAGCCGGTGATCTGCCCGGCTTCGTCGGAGAGGATGTCGCCGAACATGTTGGTGGTGACGCACACGTCGAAGTCGGAGGGGCGGCGGATCAGCTGCATCGAGGCATTGTCGACGTACATGTGGTCGAGCGCGACGTCCGGGTATTCCGCGGCCACACGCACGACGACTTCGCGCCAGACGCGCGAACTCTCGAGGACGTTGGCCTTGTCGACGCTGGTGACCTTCTTCCGGCGGCCGCGTGCCAGCTCGAACGCGACACGCGCGATGCGGTCGACCTCGCCGACGCCGTAGGCCTCGGTGTCGTAGCCTTCCATGCCGTACTTGCCTTCGCGGCGTCCGCGCTCGCCGAAGTACATGCCTCCGGTCAGTTCGCGGACGAAGACCACGTCGATGCCGGCGGCGGCGATGTCGGCGCGCAGCGGGCAGGCCGCGGCGAGCGCGGGGTGGAGCGTCGCGGGGCGAAGGTTGGCGTAGAGGCCGAGTGCACTCCGGAGACCCAGCAAGGCACGTTCGGGGCGCAGGTTCCCGGGGAGGACGTCCCACTTCCAGCCGCCGACGGCGCCGAGCAGCACGGCGTCGCTCGCCATGCAGACCGCGACGGTCTCGTCGGGCAGGGGCGCGCCGGTCGCATCGATGGCGGCGCCGCCCGCGAGCACTTCGGTGTAGCGGAAGGCGTGACCGTACAGGCGGCCGACGGCGTCGAGGACCTTGCAGGCCTCGCCGACGACTTCGGGGCCGATGCCGTCGCCGGGGATCAGCGCGATGCGGTACTCAGCCATTCGTGCCGGCCCCCTTGCTGCGGATGTAGCCGACGAGCCCGTCGGCTTCCATGATCTTTCGGATGAAAGGAGGAAATGGGAGCGCCTGGAAAGTCGCGCCGGTCGTCTTGTTTATGATCTTCCCCGAATCGAAGTCGACCTCGACCGTGTCGCCGTCGGAGATGGCGGCGGCGGCTTCGGCGCACTCGAGGATGGGGAGTCCCATGTTGATCGCGTTGCGGTAGAAGATCCGGGCGAAGGTCGGGGCGATGACGCAGGAGATGCCGGCGGCCTTGATGGCCATCGGCGCATGCTCGCGGGAGGAGCCGCACCCGAAGTTGGTGCCGGCGACCATGATGTCGCCCGGCGCGACGCGCTGGACGAAAGTCGGGTCGAGGTCGATCATGCAGAACTTCGCGAGCTGGGACGCTTCGGACATGTTGAGGTAGCGGGCGGGGATGATGACGTCGGTATCGACGTTCTCACCGTACTTGAAAACCTTGCCTGTCGCCTTCATGAACTATCTCTCCCCTTCCGCGCCGATTTCATCCGGCCCCGCGATGCGCCCCGCCACGGCGCTCGCCGCGGCGACGGGCACGCCCGCCAGATAGACTTCCGAGCCGATGTGTCCCATTCTTCCGACGAAATTCCGGTTCGTGGTGGACACGCAGCGTTCGCCACTCGCGAGGATTCCCATGTGTCCGCCGAGGCAGGGCCCGCATGTCGGAGCGCTGAAGACGCAGCCGGCCTCGACGAGGTCCTCGGCGATTCCCTCGCGGACGCACTGCAGGTAGACCTTCTGGGAGCCGGGGATGACGATGCAGCGCACGCCCTTGGCGACGCGGCGCCCCTTCAGGATGCTGCGTGCCATGCGCATGTCGCCGATGCGGCCGTTGGTGCAGGAGCCGATGACGACCTGGTCGATCTTGAGCTCCGGGAACGTGCCGAGCGCCTTGGCGTTCGACGGGAGGTGCGGGAAAGAGAGCGTCAGCGGGACCTTGGACAGGTCGATGACATGGGTCGCTTCGTAGACTGCGTCGTCGTCGGCCTTGGTGATTCGGAAGTTGCCGGCGGTCAGGCGCTTGGGGGCGTACTTCTCGAGATAGGCCAGGGTCTTCTCGTCGACGGGGAAGATGCCGTTCTTGCCGCCGGCCTCGATGGCCATGTTGGCCATGGTGAGGCGCTCCTCCATGGACAGCTCGGCGACGCCGGGTCCGGAGAACTCCATGGACTTGTACAGGGCGCCGTCGACGCCGATCTTCCCGATGATGTGGAGGATGATGTCCTTGCCGGTCACCCAGTGGGAGGGCTTTCCGACCAGCTCGAAGCGGATGGCGGAGGGGACCTTGAACCATGCGGTGCCGGTCGCCATGGCGCAGGCCATGTCCGTGCTGCCCACGCCGGTCGCGAAGGCTCCGAGCGCGCCGTAGGTGCAGGTGTGGGAGTCGGCGCCGATGATCACGTCGCCGGGCGCGACGAGCCCGTTCTCCGGCAGCACCACGTGCTCGATGCCCATGTCGGGCTCGCCCTGCTCGTAGTAGTTCACGAGACCCTGTTCGCGGGCGAAGATCCGGATCCGCTTGCACTGCTCGGCGGACTGGATGTCCTTGTTGGGCGTGAAGTGGTCGGGCACGATCGCAATCCGTTCGCGGTCGAAGACCTTTCCAGCGCCGGTCGCCGCGAAGACCGAAAGGGCCGGTGGCGTGGTGATGTCGTTGCCCAGCACGAGATCGAGCGAGGCCTCGATCAGCTGTCCGGGAACGACCTTGTCCAGCCCGGCGTGTCGGGCCAGGATCTTCTGGGTCATCGTCATGGCCATCTTGTTCAATCCTCCAGGTTCCTGATGCTGGCTTTCATGAGCTTGTATTCCAGGGAATCGACGAGGGCCTGCCAGGAGGCCTCGAGGATGTCGGTCGAGACGCCCACCGTGGTCCAGACATCTTCCCCGTCCGTGCTCTCGATGAGGACGCGGACCTTGGACGCGGTGGCGGCGGTGTCGAGGACGCGGACCTTGTAGTCGGTCAGGCGGACTTCGGCGATCTGTGGGTAGAAGACCTCGAGCGCCTTGCGCAGCGCTCGGTCCATGGCGTTGACCGGGCCGTCGCCTTCGCCGGCGGTGACCTCGCTCTCGTCGCCCACGTGGATCTTGATGAAGGCGGAAGCCGAGAACTCGCCGACACGGGGCTGCTCGCCCGAGATGCGCATCTTCTCGAGGTGGAAGAAGGGCTTGTAGAGGCGGAGTTCCTTGCAGACGAGCAGCGTCTGGGAGGCCTCGGCGCCTTCGAAGGAGTATCCCTCGTGCTCCAGCGCCTTGAAGCGCTCCAGCAGCGCGGACACCTCGGGGGCGTTCTTGTCGATGTCCGGGCGGATCCGCCGGACGACGGAAAGCACCGAACTGCGGCCTGCGACCTCGGACAGGAGGAAGCGGCGGGAGTTGCCGACGGAGTCGGGCATGACGTGCTCGTAGGTCGTCGGGTTCTTGGTCACGGCGTCGACGTGCATGCCGCCCTTGTGCGAAAAGGCCGAGGCGCCGACATAGGGGTCGTTTCCGGGCAGGGCGAGGTTGGCCGTCTCCGCGAGGCTGCGCGCGGCGTGGGTGAGCAGCGCGACGCGGTCGGCGGGGATGCAGGGGATGCCGTACTTGAGCTGCAGGTTCGGGATGATGGTGGAAAGATTGGCGTTTCCGCACCGTTCGCCGATGCCGATCAGGGTTCCTTGGACGTGGGATGCGCCGGCCAGTACGGCGGCCAGCGTGTTCGCGACCGCGAGACCCGTGTCGTTGTGCGTGTGGATGCCGACGCGGACCTGCGGGTGCTTCGCGGCCAGCAGCGCCACGGCGGCCGCCACCGCGATCGTCACGTCCTCGGGCATGGTGCCGCCGTTGGTGTCGCAGAGGCAGACCGTGACCGCGCCGCTCTCCGCCGCAACGGCCAGGCAGGCCAGCGCGTATTCGGAGTCCGTGCGGTATCCGTCGAAGAAGTGTTCGGCGTCGTAGATCACGGTGCGGCCGTGGGCACGCAGGTACAGCACCGTGTCGCGCAGCATCGCCAGGTTCTCCTCCGGCGTCGCGCCCAGGATCTCGACGATCTCCTTCGGGCGCACCTTGCCGAAGACCACCACGGTGTCCGTGCCGGCTTCGAGCAGCGCCGCGAGACCGGCGTCGTCCTCGGGCTTCACGCCCTTGCGGCGCGTGCTGCCGAAGGCGGCCAGGCGCGTGTCCCCGAGGGGGACGCCAGCCTGGTGGAAGGCCTCGAAGAAGGCGCGGTCCTTGGGGTTCGAGCCGGGGTTTCCCGCCTCGATGTAGGCGACACCGATGGACCGCAGCGTCTCGACGATGCGCAGCTTGTCGTTGACCGAGAAGGAGACGCCTTCGGACTGGGCGCCGTCGCGCAGCGTGGTGTCGAGGATCTCGACCGCCGCCGGCTTCACCTGGCCGCCTCGAGCATGTGGTTGATCGCATTCACGTAGGCGGAGGCGGTGGCTTCGAGCACGTCCGTGCTGATGCCGCGGCCGTTGAACATGTCCTCGTCTCGGCGGATCTTGATGAGCGCCTCGCCCTGTGCGTCATTGCCCTCGGTGACGGCGCGCAGGTTGTAGTCGGTCAGGACGAACTTCACGCCGACGATCCGGTTGATGGCGGTGAACATCGCGTCGACCGGGCCGTCCCCCGTGGCGACCATCTCGACGGGCACGCCCTCCTTCAGGAGCCGTACGGTCGCGGTGGCCGTGATCGTGTTGCCGCTGTTGATGACGAAGCGGTCGAGCTTGTACATGCCGGGCTTGTCCACGGCGATGGAGACACCCATCAGCGCCTCGAGGTCGCGGTCCGTCACGGTACGCTTGCGGTCGGCCAGGTCCTTGAACTTCGCGAACAGAATCTCGATCTCCTCGCGGGTGGTCGAGAATCCCATGTCCCGGATGCGCTGCTCGAAGGCATGGCGGCCGGAATGCTTGCCGAGGACCATGTTCTTTCGCGGCACGCCGATGGACTCCGGACTCATGATCTCGTAGGTCAGCGCGTTGGCCATCACGCCGTGCTGGTGGATGCCGGCCTCGTGCGCGAAGGCGTTCTGCCCGACGATGGCCTTGTTGATCTGCACGGGCACGCCGGTCACGGCGGAGACGAGACGGCTGGTGCGGTAGATGCGCTTGGTGTCGAGGCGCGTGTCGCAGCCGAAGTACTCGGTGCGGGTCTTGAGGGCCATCGCCACCTCCTCGAGGGAGGCGTTGCCGGCGCGCTCGCCGAGGCCGTTGATGGTGCATTCGACCTGGGATGCGCCCGCGCGCACGGCGGCCAGCGAATTCGCGACGGCGAGGCCGAGGTCGTTGTGGCAGTGGACGGACACGATGGCCTTCTCGATGCCCGGGGTGTTCTTCATGACATAGGCGACCATGGCTCCGAATTCCTCCGGCGAGGCATAGCCGACCGTGTCGGGGATGTTGATCGTGGTCGCGCCGACGGCGATAACGGCTCCGTAGACCTTGCAGAGGAAGTCCCAGTCGCTGCGGCTCGCGTCCTCGGCCGAGAACTCGACCTCGGGACACAGGCTGCGTGCCAGCGCGACCATTTCGCGAGCGCGCTCCAGTACCTTGTCCGGCTGCATCTTCAGCTTGTATTCCATGTGGATCGGCGATGTCGCGATGAAGGTGTGGATCACGGGAGATTGGGCGCCGCGCAGGGCTTCCCACGCACGCTCGATGTCGGCCGGCACCGTACGCGCAAGGCTCGCGATGCGGGTCTCGCGGACCTGCCGGGCGATCTGCTTCACCGACTCGAAGTCCCCTGGGGAGGCGATCGCGAAGCCGGCTTCGATCACATCGACGCGCAAGGCTTCAAGGGCGAGGGCCACCTCCAGTTTCTCCTGGTGGTTCATGCTGCAGCCGGGTGCCTGTTCCCCATCGCGCAGCGTCGTGTCGAAGATACGGATGATCCTCTTGTCTTCCTTCGTCATGGCTCTTCTCCCCTTTCTCGCCGGACCCGCGCGCACGTGCGCCTCCAGCGGCCTTTCGTGTGCCCATATGCTATACCGCAGGGCCTTCCCGGGCAAGAGGCGCGCCGAAAGAGAACGGAACGAATCGTGACGAACCCTGGGTTTTCGTCGGATTGGGTTGGATTCATTCAGCTACTGTAACGCGGAAAGACCCTTATGCGCCTTCAAATCAGGAAGACCGCATAGAGCGGAAGGCCGAGAAACCCGTCGTCGAATCCGAAATTCTTGCCGGAGACTCGAATCGCATAGGGGGGATCGTATTTCGAGATGAAGACTTTCAGCGATTTCGATTTCGTGTTCGATGCTGCCTTCACTTCGATGGGGATTGTCGCCCCATCTTTGGCTATCACGAAATCCACTTCCGCCTTCCCCTCGGATTCCCAATAGAAGATCTCGTGCCCGTTGCTCCGAAGGGCTGCGGCCACGTAGTTCTCCGTAAGGTCTCCCTTGAATCCGGCGACGTTCCGGCCGCCCGATTGGAAGCTGTCAGGAAGTACCTCCGTACGTGCTGACAGCAGCCCAACGTCCGACATGTAGATCTTGAAGGAGGAGAGGTCCATTTGTCTGGACGGTGGAAAGAAGCCGTGCTCTATCCGTCGGCACATCAGAATCGTTCCACTAGCCTTCAGCCAATCGATCGCGCCTCCGAAATAGCTGGCGGATGCCCCCTTGCGAGCGACGTTGAACTGGAATTTCGTATTCTCCTTGGCAAGCTGTGTTGGAATCGAGTCATATGCCATTCGGATCTTGACGCTTTCCGCCGACCCGCAGTATTTCGTCATATCCGCCAGATACTGGGTCACGATGCCGCGCGCGACCTCCATCGAACGGCGGATATCCTGTCCATCCAGGCGGGACTGGACCACGGCGGGCATCCCACCGCATTGAAGGTAGTCCTTGAAGTCACCCATCAACTCATCGTGAAGGAAGGACGGCAATGCCTCCTTTCCCTCGAAAGCCTCGTGGATTCTCGAAACCTGCTCCGGTTTTCCAATTGCGAGAAGGTATTCCTCCATATCCATCGGAAACATCTCGAACATCTCCACCTTGCCGACGGGAAAGGAGTGGTGTCCACGGCTGACCGCCACGCCCAGCAGACTTCCTGCGGCGATGATATCGATATCGGGACATTCTTCTGCGAAATATTTCAGCGAGGTCAGGGCCCGCTCGCAGTTCTGGACCTCGTCGAGGATGACGAGTGTCCGGCCAGGCTCGATTTTCGCGCGTCGGTAGTCCTCGAGCGCCTTGAGAATGGAGCGCGGCCGCATGTCCCGTTCTATCTCCCGGACGATGTGGTCATCGACTTCCAGAGAGACGTAGACGTAGGTGTCATATGCGGTTCGAGCGAATTGGAGCAGCGAGTAGGTCTTTCCGACCTGACGCGCACCGAAGACGACGGCGGGCATGTGGCCGGGGCGGTTCTTCCAAGCGGTCAGCGTCTGTTCGATTTTCCTGAACAACTCCATCACCTCGGGTCCATGATACCATGAAATCGGAGGTTCGTTCCGATTTTTCGCATATTTGTATTTTATTGGTACGTATAATATGTCGTTTCGCCATTTCTCCGAATCAATCCATCGGGCTTCTTGTCCGACCTATGTGCCCCAAAGGCAGAATCACTGGATGGCGCCACGGACCTGAAGGATGTAGCGGTCACGGTCCAGCGGACTGATGCCGCGGAACTCGGCGGTTTCCCCCTGCCCTGCCGGACACGGTTCATATCCATCGAATGTCATGGAGAGGATGCCTCGCCCGCCCGTCGTCGATGCGACGAAGACCGGGAACTCGAGGGACGTCGCAGCCGGCACGCGTCCCTCGAGGATGCGTCGGCCAGGTCCCGCGACGGCGATGCCATCCGCATCCCCATGCGCTTCGGGCTTTCCGGAGGCCCCCTCGTCCAGCGCGCCGCGCATGAACACGATGCGGCTGATCATCTTCCCCACCGATTCTTCGGGCACGGAGATGTGGAAGCGCTGCATGGGCTCGAGCAGGCGGGTTCCAGCGGCGACGAGGCCCTTCATCAGGGCGATGGGCGTGACCGTGGCGAAGTCGAGCGGGTGGGTATGGATGGGGTGGTCGCCTCCATCGGAAAGTGTGACGCGCAGGTCGGTGACCTGCCACCCCAGCGGCCCCTGTTCGAGCGCCTTCGGGACGGTCTGGGCGACTTGTCCCTGATAGCGGTACCGGATCCGGTTCTCGAGCGTCGTGCTTCGGTATTCGACGCCGGCGCCGAGGGGCAGGGGCTCGATATGGAACTCCACGACGGCCCAGCAGGGCTTTGGCATGGTGTAGGCGTCGAATCCGATCGCGGCCTTGACCGGGGTCTCCTTGTAGATGACCTTGGGCTCCTCGAGGACGACGTCGAGCAGGAAACGGTCCTGGAAGAGCGATGCGAGGATCTCGACCTGGATCAGTCCCGTGACGTTGAGCAGAAGTTGGCGAGTTCCGGGCACCCAGATCATCTCGAGCCGGGGATCCTCGGCGGACAACTCGATGCAGGCGGCCACAAGAGGGGCGTAGTCCTGACCGGACGAGGGTCGGATGCGGATGCGCAGCAGAGGATGCACGACCGCGGCCGGGCGCGGCACGAGCGCTTCGTCTCCCAGCACGTCGCCCGCCACGACATCGTTCAGCCCGCAGACCGCCGCGATATCGCCGGCGGCCAGCACTCCGACGTCCACGGCCTTGTGCCCGGAGGTCCTGCGGATCTGGACGATCTTCTCCGCGGATCCGCGTGCCTCGTTCCGGACCGGGTCGCGGTTCCGGAGCGTTCCACTGTAAAGGCGGACATAGGCGATGCGGCCGAGGCGGCGGTCGTGTTCGACCTTGAAGACCACGCCTGCGACCGGTCCGTCGGGGTCTCCACCCGCTGGAGGAGCCGCCGCGACGATGAGGTCCAGCAGGGGCTCGATGCCTTCGCCCCGAAGCGCGCTTCCCCATAGGACAGGGGAAATCGCTCCGCTCGCTGTCTGCGAGGCGACGGAGCGAAGCAGCCGGCCGAGGTCCACCTTGCGTTCCAGAAGCCAAGCCTCGGCCAGTTCTTCATCCCGGTCGGCAAGCAGGGCCAGCCAGGAGTCCGGGTCGGAGAACGCGAGCGTCTCCAATCCGAGGATGCGTTTCACGTCGCGCAGGACGCGCGGAACGTCCGCTCCGGCGCGGTCGGTCTTGTTGACGAAGACGAGCACCGGAATCCCCAGTCGGCGGAGCGCGGCGCAGTATTGCTCGCTCTGGGCCTGGACCCCCTCCACGGCGGATAGGCAGAGCACCGCGCAGTCCAGGACGCGCAGGCTGCGCTCCACTTCCGCGGCGAAATCGGTGTGCCCGGGGGTATCGATCAGGTTCACCCGAGTGCCCTTCCACGAAAGGTACGTCGTCGAAGCCTTGACCGAAATGCCTCGCTGCCTCTCGACCGCCATGTAGTCGGTCTGGGCGGTGCCCTCGTCGACGCTGCCCGGACGGAGCGTCGCTCCACTGCGGAAGAGAAGCTGTTCGGTCAACGTGGTCTTGCCGGCATCGACATGGGCGATGATGCCGATGTTTGTGATACGGGATCCGTCCATGCGCGGCTACCCTTCCGGCGCCCACCAGGTCCGGCCGTCGGCCTCGACCAGGCGTCCTGCCGCTGACGGGCCCGAGGACCCCGCCGGGTAGGGGGTCGGTCCGCATGCGCCGAGCCGACAGGACTCGAAGATCGAGTCGACGAACGACCAGGCCGTCTCGAGTTCGTCCCAGCGGACGAAGAGGGAGGGGTTTCCCGCGGCGGCATCCGCCAGGAGGCGCTCGTAGGCGAGCGGCGTTCCGTATCCGACGCGGCAGCTGCGGCAGTAGTCCATCCGCACCCGTTCGATCTCGAACCCCTGTGCAGGGGCCATGGTGTTCACTTCGAAGAAGATGCCCTCCTCCGGCTGCACGAGCACCGCCAGGCGGTCGGCACCGATCCCGGCGAGTTCCGCGTATAGCGCCTTGGCCACCGGGTCGCGGAACTGCACGAGGATCCAGGTGCCTTTCCTGTCCAGGCGCTTTCCGGCGCGAAGGTAGAAGGGCACGCCCTCCCACCTTGGCGTCGAGACCCGCACCTTCAGTGCGGCGAAGGTCTCCGTGGAGGAATCCACGGAGACGTGCGCCTCCTCGCGGTAGCCGACGACGGCGATTCCGTCCGCCTCGCCCGCCGTGTATTGCCCCAGCACGGCGCGACCGCCGTCTTCGAGGGGTTCCGCCGTCGCGGAGAAGAGAACCGCGACCTTCGCGTCGCGGATGTCGTCGGGCGAAAACGAGGTCGGCGGCTCCATGGCGACCAGGGCGAGCATCTGGAGCAGGTGGCTCTGGACCATGTCCTTCAGGGCTCCGGACTTCTCGTAGTATCCGCCCCTCGTGCCGACGCCGTCGGTCTCGGAGGCCGAGATCTGGACGTGGTCGATGTGCGTTCCGTTCCACAGTGGCTCGAAGATTCGGTTTCCGAAGCGCAGGCCGATCAGGCTGCGGACCATTTCCTTGCCGAGGTAGTGGTCGATTCGGTAGAGCCGTTCCTCCGGCACCATGGCGACAAGGGACTTCTGCAGGGCCTGCGCCGAGGCGAGGTCGGAGCCGAACGGCTTCTCCACGACGACGCGACGGTAGCCGTCCTTTTCATCGAGCATTCCGGCATCATGAAGCCCCTGCACGATCGGTTCGAAAGCTTCCGGGGCCACGGCCAGATAGTAGAGCCGGCCCGTCGAGGACCCGAGTGCCTGCCCGTGCCTTCGGAGCGTGGCCTCCAGCTCCGCGTAGCTGTCTGAAGCGGAGCCCGTGCTGGCCGCGGCGAGGAAATCCAGCCGGTGGTAGTGGAAGCGGTCGCGGAGACCGTCGAAGTCATCCGCATCTTCCGTTTCCCCGTATCGGGCGAGGGACGCGCGCAGGTCGTCCCGATAGCTTTCGGAAGAAAGGGGCCGTCGGCCGACCGCGACCAAAGCGGCATGCCCGTCGGCGACCGTGTCGCTTCCCAGCAGGCGACAGAAAGCGGGGGCGAGTTTCCGGAGCGTCAGGTCCCCCGTGCCGCCGAAGACGACGAGGAGGAACGGCGGAAGCCCTGTCGGGAGGTTGGCGGGAAGGTCTTCGGGCAGATTGTCGGGCATGGTCCGCTCCTTTCAAGGAGTTCCATCTGGCCCCAGTGTAGCATACCCGTTCCCCGAGCCTGTGGTATCATGGCTCTGATGAAATCCCGCTGCCGCCGAAGGAGAATCCGAGATGCACCCTGGAACTCCCCCTGATACCTCTACACCCACGAAGCGATACCACCTCCGCCGCGGGGACCGCGCCATCCTGGACCCCGCGGAGCTGGACCGGATCCTCTCCACGACGAAATACGTCTCCGTCGCCCTATGCGGCCCGGACCTCCTCCCTCATGTCGTCGTGATGAGCCACGGCTACGATGCTGAACGGAACTGCCTCTATTTCCATTCCGCACAGGCCGGGCGCAAGCTCGACCTCCTCCGGCTGAACCCGAACGTCTCCGCTCTAGCCGTCGAGGACAAAGGATACAAAGTCGGCGAGTGCTCTCATGCCTACCAATCCGTCCACGTGACCGGCCGCCTCGAGGAGGTCGTCGACCCGGAAGAAGTCCTTCATGCCCTAGAGGTCATGATCCGACGCCTCGAGCCGGAGCCCGAGGCCGTCCTGGAAAGATTCCTCACGAAGTTCCGTGCGGGAGCCCCTGTTTCCGCCACGATCCTCCGTCTCTCGATCGACGAACGCACCGGGAAGCACGGGTCCTGAATCCATGAGTCTCCTGACCGTCGAGAACGTCGCGAAATCCTATGGGGACCGCAGGGTCCTCGAAGGCGTTTCGCTGCGCATCGACCGCGGCGAGCGCCTCGCTCTCGTCGGCGGCAATGGAGCCGGCAAGACGACTCTCCTTCGCATCATCCGCGGCATCGAGCCGGCGGACGCGGGGCGGGTCACCGTGGCCTCCAGCGCCGTCCCCGGCTACCTGTCGCAGGACCTCGAGGAGGCCGCGATGCTTGGCGAGACGGCCCGCAGCGACCCGGAAGCGCGCTCCATCGAGGCTCGGCTGCGCGAGATCGAGCACGAGATGGACGGTGCCGACCGCACGCTTCTCGGGGAATACGATCGGTTGAACGCGAGATATCAGTCCTTCGGTGGTTACGACATCGACCTCCGCACCGCCGATGCCCTGCGGGGTCTCGGGTTCCCGGCCGAGGCCATGGACCGCCCCGTCGAAACCCTGTCCGGAGGCGAACGCATGCGCGTCGCACTGGCGCGCCTCCTCGTCCGTTCCCCCGACCTGCTGCTCCTCGACGAACCCACCAACCACCTCGACGTCGAAGCCCTCGAGTGGCTCGAAGAATTCCTTCGCCGCTTCAAGGGCGGCATCCTGGTCGTCTCCCATGACCGTTTCTTCCTCGACCGCGTCGCGACTTCCGTCGCGGAGCTGTCGGGCACTCTCCGGGTCCGACCGGGCAACTACACCGCCTCCGTCGAGCAGAAGCGCATCGAGACCGAGTTCGGAGAGAGCGAGGTCCATCGCCTCGAGGAGGAGGCCGCCCGCGCCGCCGAAGTCGCCCAGACGCTGCGCTCCCACCGGAAGATGGTCTCCTTCCACAGCCGCGAGCGGGTCGTCCGCAAGCTCACGGACAAGCTCGAAGAGGCGAGGGCCCGCCTGCCCGCGACCTCCTCCCGCCGCATCAGCGTGAAGATCATCCAGCCCGAGCGCATCGAGAAGCACGAAGCCGTGAAGGAGATCCTCTCGGCCAACGGCCTGACCAAGACCTTCGGCACGCGCACCCTCTTCCAAGACCTCTCCTTCCGCATCCGGCTCGGCGACCGGATCGCCATCGCGGGACCGAACGGCTGCGGGAAGTCGACGCTGCTTTCCCTCTTGCTCGGTGACGACGCCGAGTTCGATGGCGAAGTACGCGTCGCGGAGTGGCTGCAATACGGCTTCATGGGCCAGCACACCTCCTTCGTCGACGAGGACGCCACGCCCTTCGACGAGATCACCGGGCCTGGGATGCTGACGGAGACCGGCGTGCGCAGCCGCCTCGCGCTCTTCGGCTTCCGTGGGAACGACGCCTTCAAGCGCATCCGCGTCCTCTCCGGAGGGGAGCGTTCGCGTCTGTATCTTTGCCGGATGCTCATGGATGAGCCGGACTGCCTCGTACTCGACGAGCCGACCAACCACCTCGACATCGAATCGAGAGAGGTGCTGGAAGCGGCCCTGGCAGGCTTCGGCGGTGCGCTCGTGGCGGTCAGCCACGACCGCTATTTCATCGCCCGATGCTGCAGGACCGTGATGGCCTTCGATCGCGGTTCCCTGCGCTCCTTCGAAAGTTACGAAGCCTATCGGGAGGATGCCCGTCGCCGCGCGGTGACTGTCTCGACCGCCTCGAAATCGGCTGAACGCTCCGCAGACCCGGGCCGTTCCGACGCCGAGCGATCCCTTGCGGCCCGTGCGGGTTCCCTGCGCCCGTCCGACTCGAAGTCGCGCGCCAACGAGCGGCGGGAAGTCGCGATGCGCAAGGACCTGTTGCGGCGGATCGAACGGGACATAGCACTCGGCGAGGCGCGCCGTGCGGAGCTCGAAGCGGGCTTTCCCGCCGGAGCTCCCCCGTCCGACTACGTGGAGTATCAGGAGCTTCTATCGCGCATCGATGCGCTCTACTCGGAATATCTGACGCTCGAGGAAGACCCGGAGACGCCCTGACTCCTTCTATCGCCCCTTCTCCCGCTCTTTCTCCTTGTCCTTGTCCTTGTCCTTGTCCTTGTCCTTTTCCCTGTCCGAGGACCGATCCGTCTTCTCCGACTGTGCCTTGGCGGCTGCAGCCGTTGCGGCCGCGCGCTCCGCAAGAAGAGACAGGATCCGTTCGGCGGCAAGGCTTCGCGTATTCGCTTCGACGGCGAGCCCCAACGCGAGCTTGCGAAGGGCGGTTTCTCCCTCGGCGCCTTCGGGCACTTCCCCGAGGGCTTCCCGAAGTTTCGCCGTGGTCTCGGTCATCGCACGCGCCTGGGTCTCCCGGAAGATCCGATAGAATCCATCCATGTCCCCGCCCTGTCGATAACCGGACAGGAGGCGCGCGATGTCGGAAATCGGCATGACGGGCTTCAACGTGCAAAGTATCAGCAGCATGGCGAGGTGGTCCCGCGAGTATTTCTTCTGGGAATCCGCCCGCGGCAGAAGCTGGCCGTTCGCATAGTTGTTGACCATCGCAGGCGTCAGGGGCTTCTCTCGCTCGAGCCTCCAAACGGCGGCTAGCTGTCGTTCGACATAGGTGACCACCTGGTCCATGTAGAGTCCTATGTCCGGCAGGTTTTCCCAGTCGGCCGTCGTGCGGCCCTCGACCTCGCTCGCCCAGTGGAGCAGTTCATTCCGTGCGTCATCCATGGCATCGCCCTCCGGTCATCATTATGGTTGTGATTGTATCAGCCCATGTACGGGTTTACAATCGCGTGCATATCCCTCTTGTAATCATATGAATATCGTGTATCATCGTATTCATAATGATGTGTCGCACGTTCGGAACTACATGAAGGAGGCGCGTCCATGGAGCAGGTGAAGAGAAGAATCGGCATCTGGGGAGACTCTGTCGCGAAGGGCGTCGTGCTCGATGCGGAGCGCGGACGGTATGTACTCCTGCGTGAGAATTTCGCCGCCGGCGCCGGCCTGCGGCTTGGCGTCAGCTTGGAGAACCGCGCCCGGTTCGGTTGCACGGTAGCGCAAGGACGCGAAATCGTGAAGCGCTCGCTGGAGAACGACCCGTTCTGCGACGTGGCCGTACTCGAGTTCGGAGGCAACGACTGCGATTTCGACTGGCGCGAGGTCGCCGATGCACCGGATGAGGAACATGTCCCGAAGACCACCCTTGCGGATTTTCTCTCGGTCTACCGGGAGATGGTCTCGCTGCTGCGTGCGCGTGGGACCGAAGTGTTCCTCATGACCTTGCCGCCATTGGATGCCGTCCGGTATTTCGCATGGATCGTCCGCGGAGGATTGTCCGCCAAGGATATCCTCCACTGGCTCGGCGACGTGCAGACCATCTACCGATGGCACGAGCGCTACAATCTGGCGGTCTGGGAACTATCTCGGGAGACCGGGTGCGAAGTGATCGATATCCGACGCTCGTTCCTCGAACGTCGCGACTACCGCACCCTCCTCTGCGAGGATGGGATCCATCCCAACGAGGCTGGCCACGCCGTCATCGAGACGGTTCTGGTCGACTTCGCGAACGAGAGGCTGGCCCGGGAGCGCACGGAGCGCGAGCTCGCGGAACTGTTGGTCCGGATGCCGCTCTAGGAGCTGGTGGACTCGCCCTTCTTCAGGATCTCCTTGACGGACTTCTCGAAATCCCGGCGTCCCAGCGAGACGTAGTGCCCGCAGGTCGCGCAGCGGATGCGGATGTCTTCGCCGGCGCGCACGACCTCCCACTCGGTTCCACCGCAGGGGTGCACCTTGCGTAGACGGACTCGTTCGCCGGCTTGGAAGGGAAAGAGCGCGAAGGGGTTGCCCAAGGGCGATTCCTCCTATAGCGATAGTGTCTCTAGCTTGCGGAGGGGGGCGGCGAAAGCCGGCCGACGGTCACGCGAGGGTGCCCGGAGAGGTCCTTCTTCGTGGCTATCTCTTCGTAGCGGTCATCCTGAGCCAGAAGCGCACGCACTTCGTCGCCCTGGTCGGCACCGTGTTCGACAAGCAACCAACCCGAAGACTTGAGGAAACGGGGCGCTTCGAAGACGATGCGGCGAAAGAACGCGAGTCCGTCCGTGCCTCCGTCGAGCGCTTCGCGCGGTTCGAAAAGGACGATTTCGGGAGCGAGGGGAGCGATGTCGTCGGACGGAACATAGGGCGGATTCGAGACCAGTAGGTCGAAGCGATTCCCCTCGGGGGGGAAAAGGTCGGCAAGCAGGAAGACCAGGTCCATGCCGGGGGCGAGGCGGCGGGCATTCTCGCGCGAGGCGCGCAGGGCCGGTTCGGACAGGTCGGTGCCGGCGCCGTGGGGTGTCTTCCCCCCCTGCTGGAGGGCGACGGCCAGCGAAATCGCGATGCAGCCGCTGCCGGTACACAGATCGAGGAAGGCGATGGAGTCGCCTTCGACCGTTTTAGCGGCCTCGAGCGCTGCCTCGACCAGTCCCTCGGTTTCAGGACGCGGAATCAGCACGCCAGGACCGACGATGAATTCGAGTCCCCGAAATCCGCCGGAGCCGGTGACATATGCGAAAGGTTCGCGAAGGGCGCGGCGACGGACCGATTCGTCGAAAGCGGGCAGGCTCTCCACGGGGAAAGGGTCTCCGAGAGTGGCGTAATAACGGGCAAGAGGGACGCCCATCGCCCATGCTGCCAATCGAGCGGCCTCGCGACGGGCTTCCTCCACGCCGGCATCCTTCAGAATGGACTCGGCAGCGGCACTGCGCTCACGGATGGTGGGGGCGGGACAATTACCAGACGTCTGCATCCTTCTTCTCCGGAATCACGCGCTCTGTCGCGGCAATGGCGACCTCGAGCATTCCGTCATCAGGCTCGCGGGTCGTGAGACCCTGCAGCAGGAGACCGGGGGCAGAAAGGACGCGGGCCACGGGATTCTTCTCGTGACGGCCGGTCCATCGGATGATCTCGAACCCGATGCCGGCGACGACGGGCAGCAGGGCGAGACGGATCGCGAGATTGATCAGCATGCCCCACCAGCCGAAAAAGGAGAAGACGATGATGCTGATGAGGAGGACGATGAAGAGGAACGATGTGCCGCAGCGGGGGTGGCGCGTGGAGAAGGTACGCACGTTCTCCACGGTCAACGGAAGACCGCTTTCATAGCAGGAGATCGTCTTGTGCTCGGCGCCATGGTACATCCATACGCGGCGGATATCCTTCATGAGCGAGGTCGCGGACAGGTATGCGACGAAGAGCACGATTCGGACGACGCCTTCGACGAGGTTCAACACGATGGTGTCGCCGAACGTGTGGCTGTTCTTGAGCGCTGCCAGGGGTCCGATCAAGGTCACGAGGAAGTTGGGCAGGAGGATGAAGAGTCCGACGCTGAACATCAGCCCGATCAGGACGGAGCCATAGAGCAGCAAATCGGTGTGCTTCTCGAAGAAGCGATCGAAGCGGCTGGGTTTTTGCGGTTCCTTCGCGGGAGCGCCTTCGACGGGCACCTCCGGTGCTTCCTCGATGAACTCGGCCGAGCGCATCAGCGCCTTCGTGCCGGTCACGAGCTGGCGGAACAACCGCACGCTGCCGCGGACGAACGGGATGGTGGCGGCTTTCGACAGACGGCCGACCGACCAGTCATCGACGAAGATCTCTCCATCGGGCTTCCGTACCGCCATGGCGATCCGTTCGGGTCCGACCATCATCAGGCCTTCAAGGAGGGCCTGGCCTCCGATCGTGGTCTTTTTCTGCATGGTCCGGGTTCTCCTGTCTGCCTTCGCCGGCTTACTTCCGGAAGAAAAAGGAGGGGCAACCCACGGTCAGCCCCTCCGATGTCTCGACTTCGGGTGTGGAATCCCTGGCGACTACTTCTGGTCCATCCTCTTCTTGAACTTGTCGACGCGACCGCCGACGTCCGTCAGCTTCTGACGACCCGTGAAGAAGGGGTGGCACTTCGAGCATACGTCCACATGGAGGGCAGGACGCACGGATCCGGTTTCGAACGTATCGCCGCAGGCACACTTGACGACTGTCTTCATGTATTTCGGGTGGATTCCGTCTTTCATTTCGTTCTCCTTGTCATGGGCCGGCGCGGGACCTTGCGATTCGCTTCGCCACGTATGCCGGGCAGCCTTGCGTCACGGACGCGAGAGGGATTGTACTACGCCGGCGACAGGAGTGTCAA
>CAZOHH010000005.1:36493-53900 GCA_964579735.1 uncultured Oscillospiraceae bacterium
TCCTCCATCGGTCCGCGGTTGTACCCGCCGGGGTTTCCGTTCGGGGAGCCGTTGCCGCCGAGGCGAGTTCCCCGCATGGCATCGAAGACCGCCTTGTCGTTCAACGTCACGTTCACGGAAGAGACGAAGTGAGGGTTGTTCGTGGTCTTCAACAGCAGGTTGATGATCATCTCGGTGACGGCCGCGGTGTCGAGCTGGCTGAAGGCCTTGCGGATGGTCCAGACCGCGTCGAGCTCGCGGGGGCTGAGCAGAAGCTCCTCGCGGCGCGTGCCGGACTTGTTGATGTCGATGGCGGGGAAGATCCGCTTCTCGGACAACTTGCGGTCGAGGTAGACCTCCATGTTGCCCGTGCCCTTGAATTCCTCGAAGATCACCTCGTCCATTCGGGAGCCGGTCTCGATCAGCGAAGTGGCGATGATGGTGAGACTCCCTCCGAACTCGATGTTGCGGGCCGCGCCGAAGAAGCGCTTCGGCCCCTGCAGGGCGCCCGGGTCGAGACCGCCGGAAAGGGTGCGTCCGGTCGGCTGGATGGTGAGGTTGTATGCTCGCGCCAGTCGGGTCATGCTGTCCATGAGGATCACGACGTCCTGGCCGAGTTCGACGAGGCGCATGGCCCGGTCGAGGACCAGTTCTGCGACCTTGACGTGGTTGTCCGGGGACTTGTCGAAGGTGGAGTAGACGACCTCGCCGTTGATCGAGCGCTGCATGTCGGTGACTTCTTCGGGGCGCTCGTCGATCAGAAGGACGATCAGCTTGGCTTCAGGGTTGTTGATGGAGATCGCGTTGGCGATCTTCTGGAGGAGAATGGTCTTGCCGGCTTTCGGAGGCGATACGATCATTCCGCGCTGACCCTTGCCGATTGGAGCGATGAGGTCGATGATCCTCGTCGAAAGCTCGTTGCGGACGGTCTCCAGACTGAATTTCTGGTCTGGATATATCGGCGTCAGCTTGTCGAAGTTCAACCTCTTCAGCATGGTCTCCGGGGGTTGTCCATTCACTTCCTTGATGTAGAGGAGAGCCTGGAAGCGGTCGCTCTCACGCTGCACCTTGCCGGGTCCGGAGACGAAGTCGCCGTTGCGGAGGTTGAAGCGGCGGATGTACTGCGGCGGCACGTAGATGTCCCGGGTACTCGGCAGGTAGTTCTCGCGGCGGAGGAATCCGTAGCCGTCGGGCATCAGCTCGAGCACGCCTTCGACGATCTCGCCGGACTCGAGGGGCGGGCGGCGGACGCCGTTCTCGTCCTGGCCGCGGTCCTCGACGCCGTTCTCGTCATAGACGGGCGGAACGCCGTCCCGGTATTCATCTTCGAGGAAATCGGAAATGGGCGGAAGCACGACGCGCAGGTTCGGGTCCTGCGTGCGCGCATTGCCTCGTTCGGGCCGGTGCAGGCGGTCCGTGCGGCCCCTGTGCTCGGGTCGGACGGTGCGGTTGTCGGGCGAGCCGGGGCGCCGGTCCGTCGGACCGGGACGGCGGCCCACCTCTCCGGGACGACCGAGGCGGCGGTCGGGCTGCTTGGGACCCGACCCTTCGCGGCGATCGGGCTGCGAGGGACGGACATGCGTCGGGCGGTGGGCGCGGTCAGGAACGACCGGGCCCTCGCGTCGCGGAGCAGGAACTTCCTGGGCAGGCGCCGAGGAGGGCATGGATCCGGATTCGGACTCGGCTTGCACCGCAGGAGTCGTCTCCGGTGCCGCGTCGGCTTCCGCAGGTGTGGTCTTCGAGGGGATGACTTCGGCGACGGGACGGTGGGCGCGGCCGATGCGCGCAGGCTTCACCGCGGCGACCGGCACGTCCGCAACGGCGGGCTCAGAAACGGCGACGGGCACTTCGGGCGGGGAGAAAGGGGGTTCGACGCTCGGTTCAATGGCGTCTTGGACCGGCGTGGTCCCCTTGGCAGCAGCAGTTCCGCGTGGGCGGCCCCGCTTTTTAATCGGCTCGATTTCGACTTCGATCGGAGAGGCGGGAGCGGCTGGCAGCGGAATCGCCACCTCGACCACCACCGGGGTCTTCTTGATGCCGGAAGGCTTCGCGGCCTTCGCCGCGGAGGCCTTGGGCGATCCGACCGCGGCGGTCCTCGCGGTCGAAGGAGCCTCGGAGGAGGGGGCTTCCACCCCACTCGCCTTCTCGAGCAATGCGACGAGCTGCGGCTTGGTCCTTCGCGCGGCCTCTTCGGTAGTCAGCAGGCCGGCGAGAGTGGCGACGACGACCAGGTCTTCCCTGCTTTTCAGTTTGAATCGGTGGTCGGGCATGGGTACACCTCGAAATCTTTCGGTTTCATCAAAATCGTGCCAATGGCGCGCAGAAGCGCGAAATAATAACTAGGCCGTGTTTTTGAATAATACGAAGAAAAGGAAGAAGAAATTCACGAGAGGGGGAAATCGTCTCGATTATAGTCCCCGTCTCCAGTTTCCGTCAAGCCAAGCGGGCATATGCAGGACTTCCAATGGCACTCATGGACGAGCGAAGCGAAAGCTCCGTCGCGTATCAATCCGTTCCGCTCTGGAGCATGCGCTCGAGGATGTTGAGCGCGCGACCCGTGCCGACCGCGACGCAGGAGATCGCATCGTCGGCGACGACCACGTCGATGCCGACCTTGGAGGCGAGCAGCTTGTCCAGTCCATACAGCAGGGCGCCGCCGCCGGTCAGGACGATGCCGCGCTGGCTGATGTCGGCCATGAGTTCGGGAGGTGTGCGCTCCAGAACGGAGTGGATGGCTTCGAAGATCTGTTCGACGGGTTCCTCGAGGGCTTCCAGCATTTCGCCGGAGCTGATCGAGACCGTGGCGGGCAGGCCTGTGATCAGGTTGCGGCCGCGGACTTCCATGGTGGTTTCGGGGTCGCGTGGGAATGCGCAGCCGATGTGGATCTTGAGCTCCTCCGCCGTGCGGTCTCCGATCAGGATGTTGTGGCGGCGGCGCACGAACTTCACGATCGCTTCGTCGAAGCGGTCTCCTGCGACCTTGATGGAATGCGCCACGACGGGTTGGTACAGGGAGATCACGGCGATGTCGGCGGTGCCGCCGCCGATGTCGACGATCATGCTGCCGCAGGGCTTGGAGATGTCGATGCCTGCGCCGATGGCGGCGGCGATGGGTTCCTGGATGATGAAGACGTCCTTGGCGCCGGCATTGCGGCAGGCATCCTCGACGGCACGCTGCTCGACCGGCGTGATGATGCTGGGGACGCAGACCATGATGCGGGGCTTGAAGTAGCGATTGAGCCCGCCGGTCATGACCCGGTGGATGAACTCGCGGAGCATCACTTCGGTCACCTTGAAATCGGAGATCACGCCGTCGCGCAGGGGGCGGATGGCTTCGATCATGCCGGGAGTGCGCCCGAGCATCATGTGCGCTTCCTCCCCTACGGCAAGCACCTTGCCGGTGCGGGAGTTGACGGCGACGACGGAGGGTTCGCGCAGGACGATTCCTCTTCCCTTCACGTAGATCAGGACGGTCGCGGTACCGAGGTCGATGCCGATGTCGAGTCCGAGGTTCATGTGATAGACCTTCTTTCATAGGCGCCGGCTTCCGCGATAGGTCACGGAACACCCGACCATTTGGTTCCAAACGCCACTAGATGATACAATACAAACTGCATGAATTCAACGATTCCGGTTCATTTCCCGGAGGAGGTTCCCCCGTGCTCAAGTTGCTGGCCTGTCTTTTCATGTTGATCGACCACGCCGGGGTCCTGCTCGTGGCGCCTGCCGATTCCACCCTGTACATGGCCATGCGCATCGTCGGCCGGCTCGCCTTCCCCATCTTCGCCTACAGCGTCGCCGTTGGCTTCACGCGCACCCGAAACCCCTACCGCTACCTTCTCCGCATGGCTCTCTGGGCGCTCATCACCGAACTCGTCATCAAGGGCACGGTCCTCCTGACCGGCACCTCTTTCGACGACGTCTGGCGTCGGATCGATTTCAACGTCTGGACCAACGTGATGGTCACCTTCACCTTCGCCATCGTCATGCTGGGAGGCATCGAGTTCGCGATCCGCTCCTATCGCGACCGGGTCGCCAGCCTCCGGCTGATCGCCGCGACGCCGGGCGCTCACGGCTCCGACCGTTTCGGCGTCCGTTTCAACCCCGGCGGCCTGTCCTTCCCTCCCGCCCTCGGGATTCCACTCGGCATCGCCCTGGTCGTCCTCTCCTTCTTCGCCGTGACCTGGCTGCATTCCGACTACGATGTCTTCGGTCTGCTGGCTGTACTCGTCTTCTACATCCCCCTTCGGATCTGGCCTGTCTCCGTCGAAACCGGAGACACCTCGCGCGACGCCCGCCGAATCGCCCAGATCGTCGGCCTGGTGCTCCTGAACGTCGCATGGATCGAATTCGCCGGCATGTACTGGATCGAGCTCTTCTCCGTCTGCGCCCTGCCGCTGATCCTGATACGCTGGCCGGACCGGAAGCCGACGCAGGTCGCCAAGTACTTCTTCTACGTGTTCTATCCCGTCCACTTCGCGCTCCTCGTTCTCCTGAAATACGCCCTCAAGGCTTGAAGCCGCGCCGCGGAAGTGGCATTATGCTAGGAATACCGAGCTAATGGACCACCTTTTTTAGGAAACGAGGGCGAACCCATGTCGTACTCCGTGGAAATCGACCGCAAATGGCAGAAGCGTTGGGAAGAGTCGAAGCTGTATTCCTTCCGGCCCGAGCGGAGGGATAGGAAGCTCTATGTCCTCGAGATGTTCTCCTACCCGTCCGGCTCGAATCTCCATGTCGGTCACTGGTACAACTATGCGCTGAGCGACTCCTGGGCGCGCATGAAGCGCATGCAGGGATACGAGGTCTTCCAGCCCATGGGCTTCGACGCGTTCGGCCTTCCCGCGGAGAACTATGCGATCAAGACCGGGATCCACCCCATGGACAGCACGCTTTCGAACATCGCCACGATGGAACGGCAGCTTCGCGAGATGGGTGGGATGTTCGACTGGGACCACGAAGTCGTGACCTGCATGCCCGACTACTACCGCTGGACGCAGTGGATCTTCCTCGAGCTCTACAAGTCCGGGCTCGCCTACCGCAAGAACGCGCCCGTCAACTGGTGTCCCCAGTGCAATACCGTGCTCGCCAACGAGCAGGTCCAGGACGGCACCTGCGAGCGCTGCCACACCGAGGCCACCAAGAAGAACCTGACCCAGTGGTTCTTCCGCATCACCGCCTACGCCCAGGAGCTGCTCGACAAGCTGGAGACGCTCGACTGGCCCGAGAAGACCAAGAAGATCCAGACCAACTGGATCGGCCGTTCCGAAGGCGCGGAGATCGATTTCGCAGCGGTACGGGATGGCGCGCCGGTCCTGGACGAGGACGGCACGCCGCTCGTGCTGCGCGTCTTCACGACCCGGGCCGACACCCTTTTCGGCGTCACCTACGTCGTCGTCGCGCCGGAAAGCGAAATCTGCGCCCACCTCACGACCCCCGACCGCAAGGCCGCCATGGAAGCCTACCGCGATTCCTCCCGCAAGGAGACCGACATCGAGCGCATGTCGACGATCCGCGAGAAGACCGGGATCTTCACCGGCTCCCATGCGGTGCACCCCATCACGGGCGAGTCCGTCCCCATCTGGGCCGCGGACTACGTGATCGCAGGGTACGGCACCGGCTGCGTGATGGCCGTACCCGCCCATGACGAGCGCGACTTCGTCTTCGCGGAGAAGTTCTGCCTCCCCATCCGTCGCGTCATCTCCGCCGCCCACGGAGAGACGGACACGCTTCCCTTCTGCGAGTATGGTCTCATGGTCGGCAGCGAAGGATACGATGGCATGTCCTCGGAAGAAGGCATCGAAGCCATCGTCGCGCACCTCGCCTCGACGGGAGCCGGCGGCGCCCGAGTCAACTACCGGCTCCGCGATTGGCTCGTCTCCCGGCAACGCTACTGGGGTGCTCCGATTCCGATGGTCCATTGCGAGAAGTGCGGCGTCGTCCCCGTGCCCGAGGACCAGCTTCCCGTTCTCCTCCCCTATGACGTGGAGTTCCGTCCGGATGGCGATTCCCCGCTCAAGAAGAGCGCGGACTTCATGAACACGACGTGCCCTTCCTGCGGCGGCCCCGCCCTGCGCGACCCCGACACGCTCGACACCTTCGTGTGCTCGTCCTGGTATCAGCTCCGATATCCCGACAACCGCAACTCGGAGCGCATCTTCGACAAGACCACGGTGGACGCCATGCTGCCCGTCGACAAATACATCGGCGGAGCCGAACACGCGGCGATGCACCTCCTCTATGCGCGCTTCGTCACCAAGGCGTTGCGCGACCTGGGCCACCTCTCCTTCGACGAGCCGTTCAAGTCTCTCGTCCACCAGGGCACGATTCTCGGACCCGATGGCCAGCGCATGTCGAAGTCCCGGGGCAACACCATTTCCCCCGACGACTATATCGCCCGTTACGGTTCCGACGTCTTCCGCCTCTATCTGGCATTCGGATTCGCCTACACCGACGGCGGTCCCTGGAGCGACGACGGCGTCAAGGCCACTTCGAAGTTCGTATGGCGCATCGAGAAGGCCGTCGAGGATGTCCTCTCCGATTCCCGGAAATCCCCTCCAGCCGCGGGTCCCTCCGAGAAGGAACTTCGATATGCTCTTCATCACGCGATCCGCTCGGTGACCCAGGACGCCGAGAAGTTCCAATTCAACACCTCCGTCGCCCGCATGATGGAGCTCGTCAACGCCATCTACGCCTATCGTTCGACCTCTTCCTTCCCCGACGGCGCGCTTCTTCGCACCGCAACGGAAGGTCTGCTCGCTTTGCTTGCACCTTTCACTCCACACTTCGCCGAGGAGATGTGGGAACTGCTCGGCCACAAGGACTCGATCTTCAATTCCGCCTGGCCGGCCTTCGACCCCGCTGCGCTGGTCCGCGACACGGTCGAGATCGCCGTACAGATCAACGGGACCGTCCGCTACCGGGTCGACATCCGCAGCGCCGCCTCCGAAGAGGAAGTCCGCGCGGTCGTCGTCGCCGACCCGAAGATGACCGAGTTCCTTGCCGGGCGCGAAATCGTGAAGTTCATCTACGTGAAGGGCCGCCTCGCGAATCTGGTCGTCCGCTAGACGGCGGGAGGCGGGCACCGGTGTTCCTGTTCGCGGTCCTGGTCCTCGGCATCGGGTTCGGCTTCGTTTTCGGCGGCCGCTTCCGCGGGCTTCTGCTGGAGCGGTTCCGCATGACCTGGCTTCTGGTCCTTTGGCTCGTGGCCGCTGGGGCGCCGGTAGCGCTCGTCGCTTCCGGGTTCGAGGGCTGGCCGACCGGAGCACCCCTCGTCGCCCTACGAACCGCCTACTCCGGGCTCTGCTACCTGCTTCCTCTGGGATACCTGGCCTGGAACCTGTTCTCTCCGAGAGACGCTTCGCACGACGGAGCCCCACACCTGCGTGCGCTCGACCGTGCCGGTGTCTCCCTGATTCTAGCCGGAACGCTTGCCATGGCGGTCGTGGTGATCGCGAATGGCGGAGCGATGCCGGTCAGCGCCCTGATCCTCGCTTCGAGCGACAACCCCGCGATGCAGTATGGCTTGAGCACGGGCCTGTATCTGGACCGTTCGGTCATCGGACCCGGAACGGTTCTTCCCTGGCTCGCCCGGACGATGCCGCTGCCCCTTCTGCCCGCCGACCCACCGTTCCTCTCCCTCGGGGAGATCGTCGCCGGCTCCGGGCTTCTGCTTCTGGTTCTTTCGCTGATGCGCCCCTTCGACCGCTGGCGCGGCCGGGAGCGCCCGATCACTCCTCCACGACGCCGGAGTCGCCGCCCAGCGCGCGGTCTGCGAAAAACTTGACCGCGTCCTGCCAAAGGCGGATCGAGGCCTTCCGGTCGTCGAAGATCACCCGGTAGACGCGCGTTTCCCAGACGAATTCCAATATGTGCGCATGCAGGCAGGTGACGCCGGTGATGCCGACGATGGAGAGCCGGACCGGTCCGCTGGTCGAGTCGAATTCCAGCGCGTCGCGGGTCAGCCGAAGTTCGCCATGGGCGACCTCCTTCATGGGCTCCATCCGCTGGCTCGCCCATATCCGCATCGGTTCCGACAGGAACGGGACACCCGTCTCCGGGAGTGCGAGATACTCGGAGGCCCTCCCGGCGAGGATTCCTTCGACGGCCGAGCAGTATTCCCTCATCTTCGAGGTACCATCCAGCAAGCCATAAGTGTCCACCGTTGCACCGAATCCGCATTTCCGACAACGGAAGGAGTCTCCTTCGGAATGGAGCGCGCGCAGCGTCCCGCAGGACGGGCAAGCATAAAGCGCCCTTTCGATGCCTTCCGCCCGGTTCCGCGCATGGAAGACGATGCCGCGGCCGGCATCGAGATTGGCTTTCTGCCATAGGTTGTCATCATGGTCGATCGAGGCCTGCAGCCTCGCAAGGACTTCCCTTTCCGAGAGAGCCGAGGCCTCTGCCGCCGTCAATGCGACATGGTAGCGGGCCGTCACCTTTCCACGGCGGCGCTTGAACGCCCAGCGCGGAGTCGCGAGATAGGCGCCCTCGAAGACGACGGAGACGACCGGAGTCTTCATGAGGCGCACGAGCTTCGCCGTGGACGGGATCACGGGGCTGGTCTGTCCGCCCCAGTTCCTGCCGCCCGTTTCAGGGAACACCAGGACGCCGTAGCCGAGGCGGCGTGCCTCGAGCATGCCTCGGACGGTCCTCGAGTCGGCCTTCGCCTTGGTCTTCGGGATTCCGCCGACCAGGTGCCTGAGGAGGACGCGGAGACCGGGGATGCGGTAGAGGTGCTCGCTCGTCACGATATAGACGGGCCTGTGGAACCCCGAGCTGGCCATGAAGGGGTCGAGGTTCATGTCATGGTTCGCGATGACGAGGTAGGGCGGCTTGATTCCCTTGATTCCGGTCCGATCGATGTGGAAGTTGTACAGCAGCCAGAAGACGGGCATGAGGAAGAGCTTCAGGATATAGTTGAATATCTGGCTCGGGCGCCTCGTCCCGGCTGGACCGAGTTTCTTCTTCCCTTTCATTCCGGTACACCTTCCACGCGGACGCCTTCCAGCCCTACCAGGTCCGCCGACCCGCGCAGGGCCTCGATCACTTCGGCCACCAGGGTCTCGAGCGGCATGCCCAGGCGCTCGGCGCCCGACTCGACCACGCCGCGGTCGACGCCGGCCGCGAAGCGCTTGTCCTTCCACTTCTTCATCACCGAAGGGACCTCGACGTCGTGGATGCTCCGCGATGGACGCATCAGGGCGACGGCGTAGACGAGGCCGGTCAGCTCGTCTATGGCGAACAGGACCTTCTCCATGTGGACGACGGGTTCGACGTCGGAGCAGATCCCAAATCCGTGAGAGACGACGGCGTGGATCCAATCCGCGGGCCAACCCGCCTCGGCGAGCAGTTCCGCGCTGCGGGCGCAGTGCCGCTCCGGCCACATCTCGTAGTCGAGGTCATGGACGAGGCCGATGATGCCCCACTTCTCCACGTCTTCGCCGGCCTTCCGCGCGAAGTGGCGCATCGTCGCCTCGACGCAGAGCGCGTGGACCTTGAGACGTGGGTTCTGGTTGTATCGTTCGAGAAGTTCCAGCGCGCTCGCGCGTTCGATCCGGAATCCATCCGTGGTCATCCTTGGCGCCTCCTCTTCGGGTCTTCCTCCCACTCTACCGTCCAAGGGGAAGACGGTCAACGGTCCGGAGCCGTCGCATACGAAACTTGTCCGGAATTGTCCCTGGAACGTCCCCGAACCCACCCTTCTGTCGGTTCGCGCATCGACGCGGCGACCTGCGGAGAAGGTAGGATGGAAGGCAAGGGGATCGATCCCACCGGGTGGATCCGGCTCACGCCGTCAGGAGGCGGCCTCGCACATGGACAGGAAGACGGGACGTCGATTCGATCCCGGAGGCCGCAGGCTGGCTGCGGCCTATCTCCCGGAAGGGCTGGACGCCCTTCCCTACTTCACCGCCGAGGAACTGATGGCCGCCTTGTCGTGGCGAGGGGAAGACTATTCGCGGAACGGCATCCGCGCGGTCCTCGCTCGGCTGGTGCTGACCGGGCGGATCCGGCAGGTGGACCGTGGGATTTTCAGCACACGAGGATGCGGCATGGACGGGGAGATCGCGCCGATTTCCATCTACCTCGGAGGACGCCACTTCCGCCCGCGTCCCGAGGGAACGCACCTCGCTCTCTACGCCTGGTGCCGGAAATGCACGGCCGCATACCCTCTCGCCCTGCTCGACAGCGATTGGCTCGTTCCGCTCGGCATCGGTCCGCCGCCCGGGCAGGCCGTGCTCCTGCTCGAGACCGCACGCAGCGCCGTGCCCGGCCTGCGCATCTGTGTCGAGTCCCCGGACCTCGCACCGCTTCGAGACGCCTTTCCCGATCACCGCTTCGTCGTGCGGCCCCTGCCGGTATACGCCCCGTTCGAAACGGCACGCGGAATCGACCACCCCTGTCTGGAGCGGATCCTGGTCGACGCATACTCCGACGGGTCGTGCCGCAACGAGGAAGTCTTCGGGAAACTAGGAGAAGACGCGTACGATTCTTTCTTGAACCGCATGTTCAAGGGATACGGGCTCAGTCTGCGAATGGCGGCAAGGTACGCGCGGGCCCGCCGCCTGGGGGAAGCCTGGCCAAGCCACCTGCTCGCCTGCGCGGGGCTGGACCTCTATTGCCGGGAGGAACGGGTGGACCTGCCGGTGCTCGCGGCTCCCGTTTCGGCCATGATGCGCTCGATGGCGTCCATGTCCTTTGGTATCGAAGAGGAAAGGTCGATGCAGCCGTCCTCGGTGACCAGCGCGTCGTCCTCGATTCGGATGCCCATCCCCCATTCGGGGACGTACACTCCGGGTTCGACGGTGAACACCATTCCGCATGCGATGGGGACCGCCCGGTTCCCGACGTCATGGACGTCCAGCCCGAGGTGATGCGAGACGCCATGCCAGAAGTAGTCGTCGATCTGGTCGCGGCGTTCCAGCACCCCTAGGTCTCGAAGTCCCAGGTAGGCCGCCTCGCGGCTCGCCTCATTGACGTCCCGGATCGTGACGCCGGGGCGCAGGGCGGTGAAAGCGGCCTCCTGGCACCGGAGGACGAGGGCGTACAGTTCGCGCTGACGGGGAGAGAACCGGCCGTTCGCAGGGATGCTCCGGGAGATGTCGGCATTCAGTCCACCATACGTCGCTCCCACGTCGATCTGGACGAGGTCGCCGTCCTCGATGCGGGCGATGGGCTTGTCGTAGTGGAGGAAGAACGCGTTGCGGCCCGTGGCGACGATCGAGGGGAAAGCCGGTTCGAGGCAGCCCTCCAGCGCGATGGCATGTCGGAAGGCGGCGGCCAGTTCGTACTCCATCGCGCCTGGGCGGCAGGCCGCGAGCATGGCGCGGATCCCGCACGCGGTGCGCTCCACGGCGGCGCGGAGCAGCGCGACCTCTTCGGGCTTCTTCAGGGAGCGCAGCGCGGCCAGACGGCTGTGGATGTTCTCCACGAGAAGATGAGGGTGATCGGCGCGCAGTCGGGCTGCGAAGCGGTGGACCGGGTCGTCCGAGGGGTTCGCGTCGTATCCGCTCAGGTCGAGCGAGACGCTGCGGTAGAAACCGGTATCCAGCAGGTCCTTGAATTCGGCTTCGAAGCGGTCGAGGATCCTGATCCCGGAAAGGCCTGAGCCGGCTGTCACTTCTTCCGGAGAGGACCTTCTGCCGGTCCAGCGTTCCCGATGCGCGTCCTTGGGTCGGATATAGAGCCGTTCCTCGGCCCGTCCGTCGTGCTTCGCGATCTGAAGGACGGCCTCGGGCTCCTCGAAGCCCGTCAGATAGAAGAAGCTGCGGTCTGCGAAGAAGGGGTGGTCGGAGTCCGCAGAGCGGCGTGGAGCCCGACCGGCGAAGACGAGCAGGACGGTGTCCTCCTCGAGGGCCCTCACCAGGTCGGAGCGGTTCTGCGTGAAGAAGGGAGCGGCGAGCCCCGGGGTCCCTGCGTTCGTTTCCATGGCGGCGGTCCTCCTGTCGTTCCGAAGGGGCGTACGTGCCGATTATCCCATAGACGAGGGCCGGATGCACGTCGAATGTATCGTTTCACCGCTTCGTGCTAAAAATCAGCATGTTCGTGGTTTGCCAACCCCCCCACGATGTGGTAGAAAAGTGTGGGGACTTCCATGAGACGTCGTCTCCCCTACCATTGAAAGGAGACCCTCCATGCCGCATCGCATCGTCATTCTCGGAGCCGGCTACGCAGGAATAGAAGCCGCGCTGCATCTGAACAAGAAAGGCCGCAAGGACGACCTCGAGATCGTCCTGATCGACCGACACCCCTACCACACCCTGCTGACCGAGATCCACGAAGTGGCCGGAAACCGGGTCAGCGAGGATTCGGTGCGCATCCCCCTCAAGGATATCTTCCGCGACACGCGCGTTCAGCTCGTGCAGGACCATATCGTCCGCTTCGACTTCGAAGGGAAGACCCTCGCCTCCGATACCGCAGTCTACCCCTACGACCACCTCATGATCGCCATCGGATCGACGCCGAACTTCTATGGCATCCAGGGCATGGCGGAGAACGCGCTGACCCTCTGGTCCTTCGAGGATGCCGTCCGCATCCGCGACCACATCAAGGAATGCTTCTACAAGGCATCCGTCGAGAAGGACGAGATGGAACGCGCACGCCTTCTGTCCTTCGTGGTCGGCGGGGCCGGCTTCACCGGCGTCGAGATGGTGGGCGAACTCGCCCATTGGACGCGCGCCCTGGCCAAGGAGAACGACATCCCCTACTCCGAGGTCCGCGTGGTGGTCGTCGACCTCCTTGACCGCGTCCTCCCCGTACTGGATGTGAAGAACTCGCAGAAGGCGCACCGCCACATGCAGAAGATGGGCATCGAAGTGCTCCTCAGCGCCTGCATCAACGAGCTGACGCCGGAGTACGTCGACCTCGGCGACGACCGCATCCAGACCCGTACCCTGATCTGGGCCGCCGGCGTCCGTGCCGCGCATGAGACCGACGCCTTGGGGCTTCCCACCGTCGGCGGCGCCCGCCGCATCCAGGTCGATTCCTTCTGCCGCACCGGCAAACCCGGCGTCTACGCCATCGGCGATGTCGGCGCCCTGTCCCCCGAAGGCGGGAAGCCCTATCCCGCCATGGTCGAAGCCGCGCTGCAGACCGGAGATGGCGCTGCGGACAACATCCTCGCCGAACTCCGAGGCAAGCAGCCGAAGAAGATCGAAGTCAAGTTCCACGGCATCATGGTCTGCATCGGGAACTTCTTCGCCGTGTCCGACATCATGGGCAAGCGCCTCCCGAGCTGGCTGTCGCTGACCATGAAGTTCCTCGTCAACTGCCATTATCTCTATGGAATCCGCGGTCTCGCAGGCCCCTGGAACTACCTCCACGACGAGATCCTGTTCCGCAGACAGAAGCAGTCCTTCCTCCAGCGCCATTACACCAAGATGCAGCCGGCCTGGTGGGGCACGCTCCTCCGCATGTTCCTCGGCGGCTGGTGGCTCTGGGAAGGCATCAAGAAGATCACCGACGGCTGGTTCACCTCCCCGAAGCTCGCCTCCTTCCTCGGCATGTCCGCGGACGCAGGCGCCGGAGCTTCGGCGGCCGGCCAGACCATCACGTCCACCTCCCCGAATATCCTGAACATCAATCTCTATGTCGCCCACTTCATCGTCGGCACCGAGGAGAAATTCAACCTGGTGATCTCGCAGGCGCTGCGCGGCATGGAGGACATCACCGGTCTCGCCGGCGTGACCGACCTGTCGGAACTGTACGAGAAGGTCAAGGTCGCCAGCACGATGTTCTTCTCGGTCAAGCTCTTCCATTTCGGCGACTTCGACCTCGTCTCCTGGCTCCTTCGGAACGTCGTCCTCGCCACGGACGGTCTCGCCATGTTCTTCCAGGTCCTCGTCGTGATCATGGAGATCCTCGTCGGCCTGATGCTGCTCGGCGGCTGCTTCACCTTCCTCGGTTCCGTGATCTCCTTTGCCCTGATGGTGATGTTCATCACCTCCACCGGGATCTACGAAGGCAGCTGGTGGATGGTCTTCGCGTCGATCGCCTGCATGGGCGGCGTCGGACGCGCCTTCGGCCTCGACGCCTATGTGTTGCCCTGGCTCAACCGGGTCTGGGACTACTCCATGAAGAACAACCGGCTGAAGCTATTCTTCGGCAAGAAACGCCGCGCATGAACCGGAAGACGGCCCCCGACGGGCACCCCCTGTCGGTCCTGAAGCCGGAACTCGAGGAATTGGAACGCCGGCTTCGGGAGGATCTCGGGGCCGGCGGCCCCTTTCTCCGGCGCGAGGGACTGCGCCTGCTGGATAGCGGGGGCAAGCGCCTGCGACCGGCCATGGCGATTTCCGCGGGCCACCTCGGCGTCTACGAGAGGGAGCGCGTGCTTCCGGTCGCCACGGCCGTCGAACTGATCCATATGGCCACGCTCGTCCATGACGACGTGATCGACGAAGCGAAGACCCGCCGAAGCGCGGCGACGACCTTCGCCCGCCACGGAGCCCATACCGCCGTCTACGCAGGCGATTGGCTCCTGGTGAAGGCCCTGCGTTCCCTTTCGGCATTGGATGCTCCTCGAGCGGACCGTCAGGCGGAAGCCTCCGGCGTCACAAAGCGCTCCGGCATCCCGGAAGCCCTGGTCGCAGGACTCGAGTCCCTCTGCTCCGGCGAGGTCGACCAGTATCTCGGCCGCGGCCGCATCCCTTCGCTCCGGGTCTACCTCTCCCGCATAGAGCGCAAGACCGCGGCCCTCTTCGCCGCCTCCTGCGCCGCCGGCGCCACGGCCTCCGGCCTCGACGAGGCGGTCGTCCGTCATTGCGCCGCCTTCGGCCGCGCCTTCGGCATCGCGTTCCAGATCCAGGACGACCTGCTGGATGTCGGCGCGCTGGACGCGCCGGCCGGCAAGCCGACCGGACACGACCTCCGCCAGGGCATCGCCACGCTTCCGTTCCTGTTGGCGGCCCGCTCGGACCGTGCCTACCGGGAACGCCTCGAGGCGTTCTTCCGGGAAGCCGCCACCGCGGATGCGACCGACGCCCTGTCCGCACAGGTCCGCCGCCTCACCGCGGAGATGGTGAAGCTCGGGGGCGTCGAAGCGGCGCGCCGCACCGTCCTTCGCTACGAGAACGAAGCGAGGGAGCACCTTTCGATGCTCCCTGCCTCCACCGGGAGGGATATGCTCACCGCTCTCGCCGGGCTATCCCCCGCCGCGCGCTAGATTCTCCATCGGTTCCGATTCCCTTTTCTATTCCAGATACATGCCGATCTTTCGGTACTTCTCGTAGCGCGCCTCGAGCAGTTCGACCACCGTCCGTCCGCACAGCTTCGGCAGCGTGCGCGACAGGTAGTCGACGATCCCGGCAGCCGTCGCCCGGTGGTCGACGTGCGCACCTTCGTCGGGTTCCGGCAGGATGGCATCGCAGATGCCGAACTCCATGAGGTCCTCGCCCGTGATGCGCATGATGTCGGCGGCCTCGCGCTCGCGGGTGCCGTCCTTCCAGAGGATGCTGGAGAATCCCCTCGGCGAGATGACGGAGTAGATCGCGTTGCGCAGCATGGCGAGCTCGTCGCACACGGCCACGGCCAGCGCGCCGCCGCTGCCGCCCTCGCCGGTCACGATGCTGACGACGGGGGTCTTCAGGTCCATCATCTCGAGCAGGTTGCGGGCTATGGCCTCGCCCTGTCCGCGCTCCTCCGCTCCGATGCCGCAGTAGGCGCCCGTCGTGTCGACGAAGCACAGAACGGGCCGGCTGAATTTCTCGGCCTGCTTCATGAGGCGCATCGCCTTGCGGTAGCCTTCGGGGTGCGGCATGCCGAAGTTCGTGCGGCTGTTCTCCTCCAGGCTGCGTCCCTTCACATGGCCGACGACGGTCACGGGGACGCCCTGGAACATGGCGAGTCCACCGCACATGGCGGCGTCGTCGGCGAACAGGCGATCACCGTGGAGTTCGATGAAGTCGTCGAAGACCAGGGGGATGTAGTCGCGCAACGTCGGGCGGTTCTTCTTGCGGATCACGTCGAGCCGTTCGGAGGCCTTGCGCGGCTTGGCGGGCGCAGGCGCTACCGGCACGTCGGCCGTGGGGTGGTCGTGGTCGACGCCGAACAGGCCGATATGGCGGGCATCGGCGAAGAACTCGCGGATGCGCGCGACGGTGATGTCGGTGTAGTCCTGGGCGACGGCGCGGATACGGCGCCGGGAACGTTTCGCGGCCGGGCTGCAGTGGATCGAAAGAAGCTGGACGAGGGTCGGGCGCATCTTGCCACGCTGGACGATCCGGTCGATGAAGCCGTGCTCCATGAGGAACTCGGCGCGCTGGAAGCCCTCGGGCAGCTGTTCGGCGATCGTGCCCTCGATCACGCGGCGGCCGGCGAAGCCGATCAGGGTGCCGGGCTCGGTCAGGATGATGTCGCCGAGGCTGGCGAAGCTGGCCGTCACGCCGCCCGTGGTCGGGTCGGTCATGACCGAGATGAAGAGCAGTCCGGCCCGATCGTGCCGAGCGACGGCGCCGGCGGTCTTGGCCATCTGCATGAGGGAGACGATGCCTTCCTGCATGCGGGCGCCACCCGATGCGGCGAACAGGATGACGGGAAGCTTGCGGGCCGTCGCGCGCTCGAACATGCGGGCGATCTTCTCGCCGACGACCGAACCCATGGAGCCCATCATGAAGCGGCTGTCCATGGCTCCGACCATGCAGGCGAAGCCTCCGACGCGCGCCTCGCCGGTCACGATGGCCTCCGAGAGGCCCGTGTCCAGCATCAGCTTCTCGATCTTCTGTCCGTAGCCGGGGAATCCGAGCGGGTTGACGCTGCGCATCCCCGCGTCCGTCTCCTCGAAGGAACCCTCGTCCACTACCATGGCGATCCGCTCCCGCGAATCGAGGCGGAAGTGGTGCCCGCATTTCGTGCAGACGCTGAATTCCTTTTCGAACTCCTCGCAGAACATGACGCCGCCGCACTCCGGGCACTTGACCCAGAGGTCGTCGGGGATGGGGCGGTGGTAGACGTAGGCCTCCTCGGCATTGGAGATGTCGGCGGCGGCGCGTTCACGGACCTGACGGAGTGAATCCTTGACCATGGGGTCGCCTCCCTATCGCCCGAGAAGGGCGTCGGTCTTGCGTGCGAGATAGCCGATATCGTAGCGGCCCTCGACGAATTCTGGGTCCCGCAGGATGGAGAGGTGGAAGTCGATGTTGGTCGCGATGCCGGTGATGAGGAACTCCGAAAGCGCGCGGCGCATGCGCAGGATCGCTTCCATGCGGCTCGGGGCGTGGACGATGAGCTTCGCGATCAGCGAGTCGTAATAGGGTGGGATCGTGTATCCCTGATATATGGCGCTGTCGACGCGGACCCCGGGACCGCCCGGAACGTGGAGCGACTCGATGGTCCCCGGGCAGGGGCGGAAGTTGTGCTGCGGGTCCTCCGCGTTGATGCGGCACTCGATGGAGTGGCCGGACAGCAGGATATCCTTCTGGCGGAAACGCAG
>CAZOHH010000006.1:0-51107 GCA_964579735.1 uncultured Oscillospiraceae bacterium
GAAACGCCCGAGCGGATTCCAAGGGAGAGTGGCCGACTTCTCCGGGCCGGTTGATGCCGGCTAGTGTGGTAGCGGGAGCAGGCGGGGGGTTAGGACGATCTCGTCTGCTCCTATTTTTGTGACGCCGAGCTCATTCAGGATTCCCTCACCGTATAGGAACTCGAACACGTCGAAGGGGCATCTGCCGATGAGGCTGTCGCGGCGGTAGCTGTTGATGTGCGAGCAGAGCTTGTCGATGTCCTGCTGGCAGAGATCGTCGAAGGACGAGCCCTTCTTCCTGACCATGCGGATGAATTCATGGGCGCGCTCGACGCCCGATTTCTGGTTGGTCTGCAGGGGGTCGCAGTAGAAGACACGGGTCCGTCGATCTCTTTCCAGGGCGGCGGGGTTGCTGAATTCGGAGCCGTTGTCGGTCAGGAGGACAGGGAACAGGCGCCGGAACCGGTCTTGGCCCAGAAGCCCTTCCAAGGCGTCGATGGCATCGAGGGCGGAACGGGCGGTGTTGTAGTCGCGGATGCGGCAGAGGAGCAGCTGGGCCCGGGGGAAGAAGAGCGTCAGGAGGACCTTGACGCTCTCGAGAGAGCCGAGGACCGAGTCCATCTGCACCACCGGAAGGTCGGGGGCGGCTTCCAGCAGCAGCCGGAAGTCCGCGTAGGTCCGGCCTTCACGGCAGGCCCGGTCGACCTTGTGTTCGGGCTTCCGACGAGGCATCCGGCGTTTCACCTTGAGTCTCAGGTCGAGGTTCCTGGCGGAGAGGAGTCCCTGGTCGATGAGGTGGTAGAGGCTCTTCTCGGAGCAGAAGAGCTCGTCTCTGTGGCTGAGGTAGATGTGGTGGACCGACTGGCCGTTCCGCAGCAGTGGGGACACCAGCCGGTCCGTCCGTGCAAGCTCGGTCTCGGAGAGAAGGGTGCCGCTACGGACGTCGGTGAGCCTCGCCCGTGCCTTCTCGTGTGCCTTCCCGGCGTCGTAGACGAAGCGCCGGATGGTGCAGTTGCGGGTCTTGATACAGCCGTTGCAGCAGAACGGCGGGTGGAGAAGCCGCATGCAGCGGGCCGGGATGAAGTCCCGGCACAGAGCATTGCAGCGTCCGCACATGTGGCAGATACGTCGGGAGCTCAGGCAGCGCTCGCACAACCCCTTGACGTGACAGGCCTTGAGTTTCGCGCAGTCGTTGCTCGCGCCGCTGATGGAACCGGTGAAGACGGGGGTGCGGTTCCCCTTGATTTCCCGGACGACGGTGTTGCGGTCGCGTCCGAGCGTCTGGGCGATGGCCGAGAGGGGGTTGTTGCCGGAGAGCATGCGATGGACGGTGATCCGATCCGACAGGGACAGGTGCTTGAAATGGGCCATTGTCCTACCTCCTTCGATTGGCCCGGAGAAGTCTGCCTTCCAGTGTAGCAGAGGGTTGTCGTTTGCAGGACGAATCGCCCATCGACGGTTTGAAGAACGTATCTCCCGCCATGATGGGAATTAAGGATTGCAAACGACCCCCCGTAGAATCTTCGCGGTGGCGGGTTGCGTCGTTTGTGAAACGCATGCTATAATCTCCCTCGCTGACGTTGCCGGATTGTGTAAAGGTAGCACAACTGCCTCTGGAGCAGTCTGTCTGGGTTCGAATCCTAGTCCGGCAGCCAAAGGAAGCCCCCCGCCTTGAAAAAGACGGGGGGCTTCCTTCAGTTTCCCTTTGGATTCCGTAGGGTGTTCAGGCAGTGGGCGTGAATATCCCTCAAGGTTTGGACGTCCGATGGAACCCCTCTCAACGGGTATTCGACAGGACAGATTCCGTAGCTCTTGAAGCAGGTCTCGCAATACAAGACGCTCGGACAATTGCCTACGGCACGTGAACATCTATAGAGCGTCGTGAGCTTGCAGTCGACGCTGCCGTTCGCCATCTTCCCCGCATGTCCTCGATTGACGTTCGTCCTACCTATGAAATCCTCGTGGCTCGGGAATCCGTTTTCGATGTACATCCTGAAGACCCTTGAAAAATTCGTCATGAGGATGCCGTTCGATTCGTCAGTCGAAGTCCAACTCTGGATCGTGGGCAGTTGATGGGAGAGACGAGGAGAAAGCTCGATACGGCTTGGGTCGGGCTCTGGGAAATCTGTCATGCTCAACCTCCGGATTGTATTCGTCAGGCGCGCGGAAGCTTCGTGGTACTCTTTCCGCGACCTGCAAGGTATACTCTATATGCAGATGGAAAGGATTCAATACGGTATGGCGTTTTTTCTTTTTAGAATGCCGACCGATATATCGACCATTCCAAGGGTCCCGGTCCTCTTGAGGACCAGGGGCGGAAAGAGGGGTTCCCAATGGACCCGAACAAGGAGACGAAGAAACCCACTGACCGCACGATCGTCGTGGGACTCGACCTTTCGACGGCTGCAGGCTCCGCGGAAGAAGCCGAACGCTCGCTGGACGAACTCGCCGATCTCGTGCGGGCCGCCGGAGGTGAAGTGGTTGGCCGCATGCTTCAGCGGAAGTCCACGACGGACTCGGCGACCTATATCGGAAAAGGGAAGGCCACGGAACTCAAGAACGCCGGGGACTCGCTTGAGGCGGACCTGCTCGTCTTCGACGACGAACTTTCAGGTTCGCAGATCCGCAACCTCGAGGAGATCGTCGGTCGCAGGGTCGTCGACCGATCGATGCTCATCCTCGACATCTTCGCGCAACGGGCGGCTTCTCGAGAAGGCAAGCTCCAGGTCGAGCTCGCCTTGCTCCAGTATCGCAAATCCCGGCTCGTCGGTCTCGGCCTGGCCCTCTCTCGCCTCGGTGGCGGCATCGGGACCCGCGGCCCTGGCGAATCCAAACTGGAGACGGACCGTCGGCATATCGGCCGGAGGATCCTTGCTTTGAAACGGGAGCTTGAGACCGTCGGTGACCGCCGAGACCGTGTGCGCGCCAGGCGCCGAAGCGGTGAAGCCCTGGTCGTGGCCGTCGCTGGATATACCAACGCGGGGAAGACCTCGATCGTGAACCGAATCTGCGGCTCCGGCCTCTACGCCGAGGACATGCCCTTCGCCACGTTGGATCCGGCGGCGCGTCGACTTCTTCTCGAAGATGGGCGTGAGATCGTACTCGTCGATACCGTCGGCTTCATCCGTAAACTCCCACATCATCTGGTGGACGCTTTCCGCTCGACGCTCGACGAAGTAGCCCAGGCCGACGTCGTCCTCCATGTGGTCGACGCTTCGGACCCTGAGTCCGAAAGGCACATGGAGATCGTAGAGGCGTTGCTGACGGACCTTGGCGCCGCAGGCCTTCCGCGACTCACGGCCTACAACAAGTCCGACCGCGTCGACATCCTGCCGGCTCCGGCAAGATCCGGGAAGAACGTCTTCGTGGTATCCGCCCTCACGGGGGAGGGAATCGATGCGTTGCGCAAGGCGATCGAGGCGCTCGCACCCGGATGCCTGGTTCCGATCGACTTGTGCGTTCCCTATGACCGTGCAGGACTCGTCGACTGGCTGCATGGCCACGGCCGCGACATCGTCGCACGCTACGAGCCGGAGGGCATCCTGATTCACGGTCGACTGCGCGAGGACTGCCTGTCCGACGTCGCGGCCTACCGCATCAAGGACCTGCAGCCCTGAACCCTCTGCATCAGGCGATTCCCGACATGGATCCGCCCGCCTGAAGGCCCTCCGTTCGACGATTTCCTCGACGATTTCCTTGGCTTGTCAAGTTTGGATGCAGGGGGTATTATGTCGATAAATAGAAATCTTGAATATCAAAGTATTCTGATGAGGAATCCGAATCGATGAACGAACATGATAGCCACGTCAACGACCTGCTCCTCGAGATCTTCGAGAACATCCTCGTGACGGAGCAGAAGGCGCTCCGAAGGGGAAGCTTCAGCGACCTTTCCATCGCCGAGATGCATACCCTCGAAGGAATCGGCCTGTACGACACGCATACCATGAGCGAAACGGCTGCCCGACTTGAGATCACGACGGGAACCCTGACGGTCGCCGTGGACAAGCTTGTGAAGAAGGGATATGTCGAGCGCCTGCGCGACGAGGCGGACCGCCGCATCGTCCGGGTCTGCCTGACACGCAAAGGCAAGTTGGCCTATCGCATGCACACGAAGTTCCATACGCTGCTCGTGGAGCGCCTTCTCCTGCCTCTGGACGACTCCGGACGCAGGACGCTGGTCCAGACCCTCGAGACCATCTCTGCCTTCACCAGGGAACAGTACCGCCGCTACAACATCACGGAGAATTGACCGGTCCTTACGCTGGCCATGGCCGTGACGCAGGAGGGAAGAACATGTCCGCACCCAACCGGGAAGAGGTCCTGAAGGAGATCGGCGCATCCATTTCGCGCCTTTCCAACATCCCCGCCGAATCGATCGTCGAAGGGCAGCTCCTGGTGCAGGATCTGAAGCTCGACTCCCTTGCGATCTACGAACTGGTGGTCGACCTCGAGGAACGATTCGGGATGCAGATATCGAATGAAGACGCCGAAAGGCTGGAGACCGTCAGAGAAGCCGTGGACTACGTGTGTTCACGACTAAAGGACGCCTGATGGCGTCGGGTCGTGCGACGACCGAAGGAGAAACATGCAGATCGTGAAATCCAGAGAGTATTTCCCCGTCCGACCTTTCAAGGACCTTCGTGAAATGCTTTTCCAAAGCGCCGAACTTTTCGCTGACGAACCCGCGTTCCGCTTCCGGAGCCGCCCTGAGGATCCGCTGGAAACGAAGACGTTCCGTGAGTTCCAGACGGAAGTCGATGCTCTGGGTACGGGGCTGGTCGCATTGGGTCTTGCCGGAAAGCGGGTCGCCGTGATCGGTGAAAACCGCTACGAATGGTGTCTGGCGCATGTCGCCGTGACGAATGGCCTCGGCGTCTCCGTTCCCCTCGACCGCATGTTGCCCGAGGGGGAGGTTCTCGGTCTTCTCGAACGGGGCGAAGCGTCCGCTGTCGTGTATTCCCCTGCATTCCAGAAGACCATGGAGGCGGCTGCGGAGAGTCTTGCTTCCGTCCGATTCTTCATCTGCATGGATGCCGCCAAGGTGAAGGACCCCAGGGTGCCCTTCACTCCGGCCGGCCGGTTCCAGGACCTCGCCCCGATCGTCTCCACAGGGCGGACACTCCTCCTCGGCGGGGACCGCGCATATCTCGACGCCCCCATCGACTCCGACGTCTTGTCCTCGCTTCTATTCACATCAGGGACGACAAGTGCATCCAAAGCGGTCATGCTCTCCCACCACAACGTTTGCGCCGATATCCGAGGCATGTGCTCCATGCTCGAACTGCGTCCGGGCCACCGGATGCTGTCCGTCCTCCCGCTCCACCACACCTTCGAGAACACGTGCGGACTCATGACCGCACTGGCCATCGGCGCCTGCATCTACGAGTGCGACGGCTTGCGACATATCCAGAAGAACATGCAGGAATTCGGAATCAGTCTCATAATCGGCGTGCCCGTGCTTTTCGAGAATTTCTACACCAAGGTTCAAGAAACCCTTAAGAAGACGAAGAAGGAGACCTTCGTCCGGGTCGCCATCGGCGTCTCGAACTTCCTCCGCATATTCGGACTCGACCTTCGGCGCAAGTTGTTCTCGAAGATCCACGATGCCTTCGGCGGACGACTCAGCATCGGCATCTGCGGGGCCGCCCCGATCGACCCCGCCATCATCCGCTTCTTCTCCGACATCGGCATCATGATCTACCAGGGCTATGGCCTCACTGAAACCGCGCCCGTCGTGACGGGATGCAATTCGCGGATCTTCTATCCCGGCACCGTCGGACACCCCGTAGGTGGAGTCGACATCGCCGTTGACTCGGAAGTCCGAGGCGCCCCCGGCGAGATTCTCGTGCGCGGCCCGATCGTGATGCTTGGATACTACAAGGATGAGAAAGCCACGGCCGAAGTCCTGCATGACGGCTGGTTCCACACCGGCGACATCGGCACGCTGGACCGCAAGGAGCGTCTCACCGTGACCGGACGGCTCAAGTCCATGATCGTGCTGCCGAATGGGAAGAAGATCTTCCCCGAGGAAATCGAACAGCTGATCGGACATCATAGTTCGTTGGTCAAGGAGACCATGGTCTGGGGGGAACTGGTCCGCGATGGAGACGTCGAGGTATGCGCACGCTTCGTCCTGAACAAGGAGGAGTTGCTGAAGCTGATCGGAGAAACGCTCGACGACCTCGAGATTCGAAGGACGCTGGAGAACCTCGTCAAGGAGATCAACGCCCGCATGCCTTCCTTCAAGGCCATCCGCTACTTCGTGTTCGGGTTCGAGGAGATGGTCAAGACCACGACCCTCAAGATCAAGCGCCCCGTGGAGATCACGCGAATCCATGACCTCATGGCCGCGGCCTCCCTTCAGCTCCGGGAGATCACCGGCCGGAACATCGACCCCTTGATGGACGCTTCAGGTCTCTAGCAGGGTAGATGGTACAGTGAAATGAGCATCAGGAGACCACACGATGGCTATGCCGCCTGAAACCGCAGTTCCGACCCTCTATCGATTCATCATCAATCCCACCGCCGGCAAGCACCGTTCCGAAGCCGTCGAGCGCGCCATCGAGATCCGATTCGCTGCGCTGGGGGGTTCCCATTCCATTGAAATCCACCGCACCGAGCGTCCCGGCCATGCGACGGAGATCGCACGCGGAATCGGAATGCGCGATGGCGCCGCCGCCGTCGTCTTCGCCTGTGGAGGGGACGGAACCGTCAATGAGGTCGTGAATGGATTAGCCGGAACCGGCGCGGCCCTCGGCGTGCTGCCCTGCGGCACGGGCAACGACTTCGTCCGCACCGTATATGAGACCCGAGACATCGACGGGATCCTGGCACGCATCGATTCTCACGGTTATCGATACATCGATGCCGCGCGCTTCAACGACCAGTTGTTCGTGAACGTCGCCTCCCTCGGCTTCGATACCATCGTCGGGCTGAAGGCCAAGGCCATGGTCGCCAAGGCACCCTGGATCGGTGGCATCTCCTACGGAATCGCCGCCGTGGCCGGCCTGACCGGGCAGCATAGCTTCCCCATGGAGCTCGACATCGAGGTGGACTCCGGAAATGGCGAGACAACGCGTGTGCTGCGAACGGAACCCTTCACCCTGATGGCCATCTGCAATGGCGGATATTATGGTGGCGGATTCCACCCGGCTCCTCTGGCGGACGCGGCCGACGGTCTTCTCGACATCTGCGTGGTCCGCAAGCTGGGGGCGCTGAAGATCCTGGGCCTCATTCCCCGCTATGCGGCCGGCACCCATATGGGGAATCCTGCAGTCACCATGTACAAGGTCCGGAAGGGCATCATCCGCAAAGTCGGAGACAAATTGGCCGTCAATTGCGATGGGGAGAGCTCCTACGAGGACGCGATCAGTTTCGAGGTGCTTCCCGGTTCAATCCGGCTCGCCGTCTTCTAGGATTCGATCAGGTAGCGGCGCAGAATTTCCTTCCGCGCATCTCCACCATCCATTCGACCAGACGCGCGGTCATCTCTTTCGCATCCTTGAATTCGCACGGGTTCATGGGCTTCCCGAAGGATATCCGTAGTTTCATCCTGCGCAGTCTTCTGAAGTCGAAGGATTTCGGCATCTTCATGTGCCGGTTGAAGATCTCGTAAGCTCCGTCGATGAAGACGGGAAGGATAGGGGCCCCACTCTTCACGGACAGATAGGCGGCACCGTCCTTGAATTCACCTAGCTGTCCATCGGAGGAACGGGTGCCTTCCGGGTGGAGCAGGACGATTTCGCCCTTCTCGAGCTGCTGCTTCGCGAGGATCAGGGCGCGGATGGGGTTGCCGAGACGGTCCACGGGAATCCCACGGCCAACGCGGAGCATCAGCTGTCCGAAGACCCCATGACCCGTGATGAGCTCCTGAGCCGCCATGCTGCACATCTTCCTGAATTGACCTTTCCGAAGATAGGAAGCGACCCACATTCCATCGAGATAGGTCTCGTGGTTGGGTGCGATCACGAACGGCGGCTTTTCCGGGATGTTCTCTAGACCTGAGGCCTCCATGTCGAGCAAGAGCCTGGACAGGCCCACCGCCGCGTAGAATGCGGTGTTCCCGATGAGACCGCGATTCACCGGATACTTAGAAAAGAGACCTGTGGAAGGTCTCTTGAAGATCATTCCCTTGGGAGTCGCGCTGGACAAGTGCATCTTGGACAATTCGATTGCCTCCGATTCTCTGGATTCTTGCAGGATATCATAGACGATGGTAGAATGCGATTGTTCGACAATCAAACATTCCGACCGTCCAAGGATATGGCGTTGATAATCAGGAGGTAGAACATGCAGACCGTCAAGGGCAAGAGATATTTCCAGGGCCGCAAGTTCAATACGCTGATCGAGATGCTCCGGCAGTCCGTAGAACTCTGGGGCGACAAGGATGCCTACATGTTCCGGCGCACACCCGAAGGCCCCGTCGAATCGCGCACGTACCGCCGATTCCTCGACGATATCGAGGCGTTGGGAACCGGGCTCGTCGGATTGAGCCTCCAAGGCTGCCGCGTTGCCGTGATCGGGGAGAATCGCTATGAGTGGGCCGTCTCCCATTCCGCCGTCGTCAACGGCGTGGGCGTTTCCGTCCCTCTCGACCGCATGCTGCCTGAGAATGAGGTGTCGAACCTATTGGTCCGCGGGGATGCGGAAGCGATCCTCTATGCGCCTTCCTTCCACGACATGATGCTGTCGATCGCAAAGCAGAATCAGCGGATCCGCCATTTCCTCTGCATGGACGGCGCTGCCGTGGCCGACAACCTTCCGAAGGACGACGGGCGGTTCGGATCCCTTCAAGACGTCCTCTCCGCAGGAGCCGCGGCTCTCGCTTCCGGGAACCGCACCTTCGTCGATGCGAAGATCGATCCCGACGTCATGTGCGCACTGCTCTTCACGTCCGGAACGACCGCGATGTCCAAGGGCGTCATGCAGAGCCAGCGCAATGTCTGCAGCAACGTCTACAGCGTCTCCGGCGTCATCCTGATCGAACCCGGCGAGCGGGCGTTGTCCGTCTTGCCGCTTCACCACACCTTCGAGAACACGGTCGGCATGAACATGATGCTCTACTACGGAGTATGCATCTGCTTCACGGACGGTCTGCGGTATTTCGCGAAGAATCTTGCGGAATGGAAGATCCAGATTCTCCTGGCCGTGCCGTTGCTGTACGAGAACATCTACCACAAGCTGATGGACGGCATCAAGAAGAGCGGCAAGGAGAAACTGGTCGGCATCCTGCGCAAGGTCACGCGCTTCCTCCGCATCTTCGGCATCGACATCCGGCGAAAGATATTCCACTCCGTGCTGGAAGGCCTCGGAGGAAACATGCGTCTTTGCGTCAGCGGCGCGGCGCCGATCGACGCACGCATCATTCGAGCCCTGGACGATTTCGGAATCCTCTTTCTCCAAGGATACGGCCTGACGGAGACTTCGCCGGTCGCGACGGCCTGCAATGAGAAGGTCAATATTCTCGGCAGCATCGGGAACCCGGTGTCCGAGGTCGAAGTCGCCATCGACACCGACAGCGACGAACCCGGAGCCATCGGAGAAATCCTGGTCCGCGGACCGAACGTCATGCTCGGTTACTACGAGAACCCAGAGGCCACCGCCGAGGTGATGATGCCGGACGGCTGGCTGCGCACCGGAGACATGGGCTGCTTCGACAAGCATGGCTGCATCTATGTCACGGGCCGCATCAAGTCGATGATCGTCATGGCGAACGGCAAGAAGGCTTTCCCGGAAGAAATCGAAGCGTTGCTCAACCGCATCGAGAGCGTCAAGGAGTCCATGGCGTGGGGAGAGAAGGAAGCGACCGGCGGCGTCGATATCTGCGCCAGGCTGGTGGTCGATTCCGAAAAGCTCGCCGTACTTGCCGGTTCCGATGACAGCAAGGTCCAGATCGACTGGCTGTGGGCCAAGGTCCGCAGCGTGAACGCGGAAATGCCGGGCTATCGAGCCATCAAGTACCTGCTCATCAGCACGAAGGACCTGGTCAAGACCACCACTCTCAAGATCAAGCGCCCGGCTGAGGCCGAAAGACTGAAGAAACTGCTGGCGACGCACGGTGTCACGGTCCGCTCGCTCTCCGGAAAGAGCATCGATGCCCTGCTCGATTGATGCACGCAGACTGACCAACGACATATAGGAACGGAGGCGGGAAACCGCTTCCGTTCCTTCATGCAGAGGGGTATATTGGTTTGCAGGGACCGGCGGATGTCGGCCTCGCCAGAGCAACAGGGAGGTTCCGACATGACCGCATCTCTCGTCTCGAGCACCTCGCCGAATCTCTTCCAGAGTCTTCTCGAACACGCCGTCAACCTCACCCAGTTTTCCGGCAGCTTCATCATGGATATCCTTTATCTCGCCCTGTTCCTCGGCATCGCGATTCTCGTCAAGAAGGGACTGCCCTTTCTGGACCGGTTCCTCGTGCCGAACGCGATCATCGCGGGCTTCGTAGGTCTCCTGCTCGGTCCGGAGATCCTGAAGCTGTGCAATTTCTCGGTCCCGAACCTCACGAACATGATCTACCACCTGATGTCCGTCGGCTTCATCGCCCTCGCCCTCAAGGAACGCGAGGCGGGAAAGACCACGGAAGCTGGCCGGTCGGGCATGTTCATCGTCAGCACCTACCTGATCCAGGCCGTGTTCGGCCTCGCCGTCACGCTGGGCTTCATCTATCTGCTCGACCCGACCCTGTTCCCGACGTTCGGCTTCTTCCTCCCCCTTGGCTACGGCCAGGGTCCCGGCCAGTGCCTTGCGCTCGGACAGCAATGGGAGAAGGCCGGTTTCATCGGGGGAACCAACACCGGGCTGTTCTTCGCCACCATGGGCGCTCTCTGGGCATGTTTCGGTGGCATCGCCTACGTCAACTGGCTGATCCGCAAGAAGGGCGTACTGCCGAAACAGGGACTGAGTCCCGCCTCAGGGAGGACGCAGGGGGTCGTCGTGGAGAAGGACGCCACCGACGAGTCTCCCATGAGCGAATCCATCGACCGTCTGACGGTGCAGGTCGTCCTGATCGGCGTCGTCTACCTTGCCACGTATCTCACCGTGTTCCTCATCGACTTCCTCCTCCGCGACAAGTTCGGTTCCTTCGGTACGACCTTCGCGAACATGATCCAGGGCTTCGCCTTCATCATCGGTACCGTATACGGCCTGCTGTTCCGCACGATCCTCGACAAGCTTCGCGGAAAGGGCTATGTCAAGCGCAACCACCCCAACAACTACCTGCTCCAGCGCATCGCCGGTCTCTCCTTCGACTTCATGGTCACCGCATCCGTCGCGATCCTCTCGTTCACCGCAATCGCCAGGTACTGGCTCCCGACCGCCGTTCTCGGCATTTCGGGGGGTCTTCTCACCATCTGGTGGTGCACGTGGATCGGCCGCAAGGTGTTCCTGCGCTACCCGCTCGAGAATCTGGCGGCCCAATACGGCATGCTGACCGGGACGATCTCCAACGGAATGGCTTTGCTGCGCGAAGTCGATCCCGACTTCTCCAGCGACGCCGCGGACAATCTCGTGCTCGGCAGCGGCACCGGCCTCGCCGTCGGCCTGCCCCTCCTGATCGCCATCAATATTCCCGTCACCGGATACACGGCCGATATCGTGAATGGAACCCACAACGCGTGGATCTATTACATCGCCACCCTCGCGCTGCTGATCGTGTACCTGATCGTGCTCACGGTGCTCATGATCCGGAGGAAAAAGAAGAAGATCTCCGACGTCTGATCCTCAAAAAATGAAGGAAATGGAACGAATTCATTCATCCAATGAGGTTTCGTCTCATGGGACGATTGCCACGCAACATTCAGTGTGATACGATTCCACGAAATGATGCATCCGGGAGTCGGATGCGTAAATGAATGAAGGGGGTCTCCAAATGTTCAAGAAGTCCTTGATCCTGGTCCTCATCCTCACGTTCGTCGTCGCAATCCTTCCTGCCTGCACCGCCACCTCGACCACCATCAACATCGGCACCATCATGCCCATCTCCGGCCCGGTCTCCGCATACGGAATCCAGTCCCGCGATGCCGCCCAGATGGCCATCGACGAGATCAACGCCGCCGGCGGCGTGCTCGGCAAGCAGCTGAAGCTGTTCGTCGAGGACGACGAAGCCACCCCTGAAAAGACCGTCAGCGCCTTCACGAAGCTTGCCACCCAGAGCAAGATCGTCGCCCTCGTCGGCGGCCTGACCAGCAACTGCACGCTCGCCATCACGGCGGACGCCCAGAAGCGCAAGATCGTCCTCGTGACGCCCTCCTCCACCAATGACAAGGTCACCGATGCCGGCAACTACATCTTCCGTTCCTGCTACAACGACTCCTTCCAGGGTCAGGTCATGGCCAAGTTCGCTTCTGAAGACCTGTCCGCCAAGACCGCCGCCGTCATCTTCGACAACACCAACGACTACTCCAAGGGCCTCAAGGACAGCTTCGTCGCCGCTTTCACCGCTCTCGGCGGCACGGTCCTCACCTCCGAGTCCTACGCCAAGGGCGACAAGGACTTCGCGGCCCAGCTGACCAAGATCAAGGGCATGGACCCCGACGTCCTCTTCATCCCCGACTACTACAGCACCGTCTCCCTGATCGCGAAGCAGGCCCGCGCGGCCAGCATCACGGTCCCGATGCTCGGTGCAGACGGCTGGGACGAGATCGCCAACAATGCCGGCGATGAAGTCCTCGGTAGCTTCTACTGCAACCATTACTCTCCCGAAGCCGATGACGCCGATGTCAAGAAGTTCGTCGCCGCCTTCAAGGCCAAGTACAACACCGACCCGAACGCCCTCGCAGCCCTCGCCTATGACGCCACCTACATGATCTATGACGCCATCAAGCTGGCCGGCTCCACCGATGCCGCCAAGATCCAGGCCGCCATGGAGAAGACCAACAAGAAGTTCGTGACCGGCCAGATCTCCTTCAACGAGAAGCGCAACCCGGTCAAGTCCGCCGTCATCCTCGAACTGGTCGCGGGCGCTACCGCCAACAAGCCTTCCGTCGTGTACAAGACCATCGTCAACCCGTAGGAACTTCTATCCGATACGCGAACCATCCGCTATAATGGGTGGCGGGGCCTCCTGGGCACCGCCACCCATTCTCATGTCCGATTCTACTCTGCGAGGTGCGACATGGTTTTCCTTCAGCAACTCCTGAACGGAATCTCGCTCGGCAGCGTCTATGCGCTGATCGCCATCGGCTACACCATGGTGTACGGCATCGTGAGGTTGATCAATTTCGCCCATGGGGACATCCTCATGATCGGCGCCTACAGCGGATACTATGTATTCCAGTGGTCCCAGGGGACCCGTTCTCCCATGGTCGCGCTCCTTTTCGCGTTTCTCTTCGCGATGTTCCTCTCCGCCCTGATCGGCGTCATCATCGAGAAGACCTGCTACAAGCCGCTCCGGAACGCGCCGCGCATCAACGCCCTGATCACCGCGATCGGTGTCTCCATCGTCCTCGAGAACGGATCCCGCGTCCTGCCCTTCATGGGCCCGAACTACCGCCAGGTCATCGTCCCTCAGGACTTCATCGGCAACCTTTCGTTCAGCGGGCTCACCATCAGCAAGGTGCAGATCCTGACGCTGGTCATCTCCCTTGGCCTGATGCTCATCCTGACTCTTTTCGTAGCGTACACGCGGACTGGCAAGGCCATGCGTGCGGTCTCCCACGATGGGCCGGCGGCGCTTCTGATGGGTGTCAGCGTCAACAACATCATCTCGATCACCTTCGCCATCGGCGCCGCCCTTGGCGGAGCCGCAGGCGTCCTCTACGCGATGAACTTCCCGATGCTCGATCCGTACATGGGCATCATGCCTGGCCTCAAGGCCTTCGTGGCCGCCGTGTTCGGCGGCATCGGCAGCATCCCGGGCGCCATGATCGGCGGCCTTGTGATGGGAGTCGCCGAGACCCTCACGAAGGGATTCATCAGCACGAAACTCGCGGACGCAGTCGCCTTCGCGATTCTGATATTGATCCTACTCGTCCGGCCTGCCGGTCTCCTCGGCAAGGTCACCCGGGAGAAGGTGTGACGCGATGAAGAAGAAATTCGCCGACCTCCTGCTCCTGCTCGGATTCGGGACCGTCGTCTATCTCGTGATCATCTTTCTGGGATTCATCGGCGTCATCGACGAGTTCTACCTCCACCTCCTCTCCATCGCCGGCATCTACATCATCGTCGCCCTTAGCCTGAACCTGATCACCGGGTTCACCGGCCAACTCGCCCTGGGCCACGCCGGATTCATGAGCATCGGGGCCTACTCGGCCGCGATTCTCGTGATGCGCGCATCTCTCCCCTTGTTGCCGTCCGTGCTGCTCGGCGGAGTGGTCGCCGCACTGTTCGGCTTTCTCGTCGGATTTCCGACCCTGCGTCTCCGTGGAGATTATCTTGCCATCACGACCCTCGGTTTCGGCGAGATCATCCGCGTCGTCCTCAACAACCTCGAGGGCCTGACCGGTGGATCCGCTGGACTGAAAGGGATTCCGTCCTTTTCCGACACGGGAAACTACGTCCTCGATGCCATCATCAAGTTCTCATGGATCTTCATCTTCTTCGTCGCGACCGTCGTCGTGATCTCCAACCTCGTGCGCTCCTCGCCAGGCCGGGTCATCATCTCCGTCCGAGAGGATGAGATCGCCTCGACCTCGATGGGAAATGACGTCGCGCGCTACAAGATGATCGCCTTCATCGTCTCCGCTTTCTTCGCCGGCATCGGTGGAGGTCTCTTCGCCGCCCTGATCCGATACCTCAACCCCTCCGACTTCAATTTCCTCTATTCCGTCAACTTCGTCGTCATCGCCGTCCTCGGCGGCCTCGGCAGCATCACGGGCACGGTACTCGGCGGTCTCACCTTCACGTTCACCCAGGAATGGCTGCGCGTGCTCGGGGACTTCCGCATGGTCGTATTCGGCCTGATGCTGATCCTCCTCATGCTCTTCTGGCAGAAGGGAATCATGGGCAACAAGGAACTCTCCATTACGGGGATGGTCCGAGCGATGCCTGCCTTCTTCCGCGGACTACCCGCCCGAATCCGAAAACTACTGCGCAAGGGAGGTGACGCGTGATGTCGACCCCGGTTCTCGAAGCCAAGGACCTCTCCGTCGTCTTCGGGGGTCTTCGCGCCGTCTCGAGCTTCCACCTGACCCTCGAGGAGGGTGAGCTCGTCGGACTGATCGGTCCGAACGGCGCCGGCAAGACAACGGTCTTCAATCTCCTCACGGGCGTCACGCCGCCCACGACCGGCGAAATCCGCATCCTCTCCGGCAAGGACGGGAAACTCCACCGCACGGACGGCATGAAGGCCCACCGCATCGCTCGTCTCGGCGTCGGCCGGACCTTTCAGAACATACGTCTCTTCAAGAACCTCACCGTTCTGGACAATCTCCGGATCGCCATGGACCACTCCCGCAAGACCACGATCCTCGACGCCATCCTTCGCACTCCGCACTTCTACCGTGAAGAAGCCGAATTCAAGGAGAAGTCCGTGGAACTTCTGAAGATCTTCGAACTGGACGGGAAGAAGGACCTCCTCGCAAGGAACCTTCCCTACGGCGAGCAGCGCAAGCTGGAGATCGCCCGTGCCCTCGCGACCCATCCGAGACTGCTTCTGCTCGACGAGCCGGCGGCCGGCATGAACCCTCAGGAAACCAAGGACCTGATGCGCCTGATCGCCTTCGTGCGCGAGCGCTTCCAGCTCACCATCCTTCTGATCGAGCACGACATGAGCCTCGTCATGGGCATCTGCGAAAGGATCGCGGTCCTGGACTACGGGCAGACCATCGCCATGGGAAACCCTGCGGAGATCAGCCGGAATCCAGCGGTCATCAAGGCCTATTTGGGCGAGGAGGCGGTCTGACGATGCTGAAGGTCGAATCCATCAATGTCTCCTATGACACCATCCAGGTCCTCCACGACCTCAGTTTCCATGTGGACGAGGGTGAAATCGTCACGCTGATCGGTGCGAACGGAGCAGGGAAGACGACCACGATGCACACGATATCCGGGTTGATCCGAGCGAAGTCCGGCACGGTGAGCTTCCAAGGCAAGGACATCACCCACACTCCCGCAGACAGGATCGTCGAGTTCGGTCTCTGCCAGGTTCCGGAAGGCCGCCGCATCTTCGCCAACATGACCGTCATGGAGAACCTCGACATGGGTGCCTTCAGGGAACGCAGCCGCACACGGAAGGCCGCAGGTCTGGAACAGGTCTTCAAGAGCTTTCCGCGTCTATTCGAGCGAAGGTCGCAGAGTGCCGGTACGCTTTCAGGAGGCGAGCAGCAGATGCTGGCGATCGGCCGCGCGCTGATGGCCCATCCGAAACTCCTCCTTCTTGATGAACCGTCCATGGGACTGTCCCCCTTGCTCGTCAAGGAGATCTTCAGCATCATCAAGGAAATCAATCGTTCGGGAACCACGGTGCTGCTCGTGGAGCAGAATGCGCGCATGGCCCTGTCCATAGCCAACCGCGCCTATGTCCTCGAAACGGGTCGCGTCGTGGCCAGCGGCGATGCCAAGGAACTATCGGAGAGCGAAGAGGTCCGCAAGGCCTACCTCGGCATGTGACGCGGACTGCGGCCGAACGAAACGGACGCAAGGGAAGCCAAGTCCCGAAGGAGGGGAAAATGTACGTTCTCAACAGCATGACGTCCAACCCCTATACCGTCTCCCCCGACGCGACCATAGCCGAGACCATGGAATTGATGAGGGAGAAGAAGATCCGCCGCCTTCCGGTCCTGGAGAACGGAAAGCTCGTGGGCATCATCACCGAGCGCAAGCTCCTCGAGGTCTCCCCCTCTCCCGCCACCAGCCTCAGCGTCTTCGAGATCAACTACCTGCTCGCGAAGACCCGCGTCGCTTCCCTGATGACCAAGGACGTCATCACCGTCATGCCCGGCACACTCCTCGAGGAGGCGGCCCGGATCATGCGTGACAAGGATATCGGCGCCCTCCCGGTACTCGATAACGGCGCACTGGTCGGTATCATCACCGAAACCGACATCTTCGACGCCTTTCTCGAGATCCTCGGCTTCCGGAGCCGCGGCACCCGCCTCTCCGTAGAAATCGACCAGGACAGGCCGGGCATCCTCGCCGACATCGCGGCCATCATCGCCGACCTCGGGATGAACGTGGTCAGCGTGGCCGTTTTCCGCAACGAAATCATCTTCAAGATCAACACCCTCAACACCGTGGAGCTCGTCGGGCTCATCTCCGGCAAGGGCTATCGAATCCTGTCCGTCCTGACCTACGATTGACCGTAACCGGTTTTCATGAAAACGCTATCGCCATGAGGCAGAACGGCGTCGCGCAAGCGGCGCCGTCGCTCTGGTGGCTTTGAGGTAGTCCGGGGTCGACTTGACGGCGAGGTGGGGTGGTGGTATTTTTGCATTAGCACTCTACGCGTTGGAGTGCTAAACTGTACCGGACCCCACTCGACGATACCCGGTAGATGGAAAGGAAAAGCAGTGCCCCTCGACGAACGGAAGAGAAGCATCCTCAAGGCGGTCGTGGACGACTACATCGAGACGGCGGAGCCCATCGGCTCCAAGCAGCTCGTGAGCCGCCATGCGCTTGCCGTGAGCCCTGCGACGGTCCGCAACGAGATGTCGGACCTCGAGCATCTCGGATATCTCGAGCAGCCGCACACCTCCTCGGGACGCATCCCGTCCGACAAAGGATATCGCGAGTACGTGGATTCATTGATGCGCGTCGAAACCCTGCCTGCGGAGGAACAGGAAACCATCCGTTCCCGCCTGGCCGACCATTTCGACGAGTTGAGCGAAGTGCTGCGGAATGCTTCGTCCGTCCTCTCCTCCAGCACCGGATACACCTCCGTCGCGATGACCCCGCGTCTGCGCCAATCCCACCTGAAGCAGATCAAGATGCTCATGATCGAACCCGGGCGCGCCGTCGTGGTCGTCGTCCTGGCCGCAGGCATCGTGAAGGACCGCGTCGTGCGGATCCCTGAACTGATGGATGCCGAAACACTGGCGAAGGTCTCCGCAGCCGTCGAGGAAGGCCTGTCGGGCATGAAGCTCGAGGACATCACCCTCATCGCCGTCACGACCGCGGGGCGGCGCGCGAAGCTGCCGGACAGCTTGTTGAACCAGATCCTCTACGAAGCCTATATCTCCATCAAGCAGGCCGACAACATGTCGGTCTACATGGAGGGGAGCCACCGCATGCTCGGCTTCCCGGAGTTCCAGGAGATCCGCAAGGCCCGGGGTTTCCTGGACGCCTTGGCAGAAGAAGGTCTTATCGCCGGTTATCTTGCCGAGGAGACCTCGGACGCATCGGATTGCGGGGATGTGGACAAGAGCCCCTATATGATCCGAATCGGACAGGAAATCGCTTTGGAAGGGCTCGATGGGTGCAGCTTCGTGACGACGACCTGCCGTGACGGAGCCACTCTGCTTGGAAGCATCGGCGTCATCGGGCCAAAGCGGATGGACTACTCGAATGTCGTATCCCACATCGGATTCGTGCGGCGCACCATCGACGACGGCATCCGGCAGCTCATGGAGGGCCACAGGCCCACGGAGGACCGCAGCAGATGAGTCGCAGACATGACAAGAAGGACATGGAGCAGGAATTGGCCGCCAAGGAGGCGTGCGCGGCAGAGGGTGAGTCCGTCGAGCGGATCCTCGACGAGGAATCGGCGGAGACGGTCTCTGATATCCCCGAATCCATCGACGACGCGAAGGACCGTCTTGTTCTCGAACTCAAGGACGCCTTGCTCCGCTTGACCGCTGAATTCGACAACTACCAGCGGCGGACACAGCGCGAGAAGGACCAGCTATATGCCGACTCCGTCGCGGATGTCGCGCTGCATTGGCTGCCCGTGCTCGACAACCTCGAACGTGCCGCGTCCGTGGCGGCCGCCAGTGCCATCACGGAGACGGTCCCGATCGCGGAAGGTCTCGTAATGGTTCTTCGTCAGGCGAACGAAGCGATGGCGAAGATCGGCGTCGAGGAAGTTCCCGCCTTGGGCAAGATCTTCGACCCCCACCTCCACAACGCCGTCATGCATATCGAAGACGATTCCCTTGGGGCCTCCGTCGTTGCAGAGGTCTTCCAGAAGGGCTACCGCTGCGGTGGGAAAGTGATCCGACACAGCATGGTCAAAGTCGCGAACTAGCGGTACGCCGTCGGCGGACGCCGCATGGCACCGAGTTTTGTGCGGACCCGAGAACGGGCCGCAAGAAGGAGTACATCATGGGCAAGGTCATTGGAATCGATCTCGGAACCACCAACAGCTGCGTCGCGGTGATGGAGGGCGGAAAGCCCGTCGTCATCCCGAATCCCGAGGGCAATCGCACCACCCCCTCCGTCGTCGCCTTCACCAAGACCGGTGAGCGCCTCGTCGGCCAGGTCGCGAAGCGGCAGGCCGTGACGAACCACGAACGCACGGTGAGCTCGATCAAACGCGAAATGGGCACCGACCACAAGGTCAAGATCGACGACAAGCAGTACACGCCGCAGGAGATTTCCGCGATGATCCTGGGGAAGATGAAGGCCGATGCCGAGGCCTATCTCGGCGAAGCCGTCACCCAGGCCGTCATCACGGTGCCCGCGTACTTCAGCGACGCGCAGCGCCAGGCCACCAAGGACGCCGGGCGCATCGCGGGGCTCGAGGTGCTCCGCATCGTCAACGAGCCGACCGCGGCTTCGCTGGCCTACGGCCTCGACAAGGAGCATGACCAGAAGATCCTGGTGTTCGACCTCGGAGGAGGCACGTTCGACGTGTCCATCCTCGAAATCGGCGACGGCGTCTTCGAAGTGCTGGCGACGAACGGCAACAACCGGCTCGGCGGCGACGACTTCGACCAGCGCGTCGTGGAATGGCTCGTCGAGGTGTTCCGCAAGGACCAGGGCATCGACCTTCGCAACGACAAGATGGCCATGCAGCGCCTTCGCGAGACCGCGGAGAAGGCCAAGATCGAGTTGTCCGGCGTGACCTCGACCAACATCAATCTGCCGTATATCACGGCCGACGCTTCTGGACCCAAGCACCTCGATGTGACGCTGACCCGCGCGAAGTTCGACGAACTGACCGCCGACCTGGTCGAGAAGACCCTGGGTCCGACCCGTCAGGCCCTGCAGGACGCCAACCTGACGCCCGACAAGATCGAGAAGATCCTCCTCGTCGGCGGCTCCACGTGAACCCCTGCGGTTCAGGACGCCGTCATGAAGATCTTCAACAACCCCGACGAGTGCGTGGCCGTGGGCGCCGCGATCCAGGCGGCCGTCCTCACGGGCGACGTCAAGGGACTGCTGCTCCTCGACGTGACGCCGCTTTCCCTGGGCATCGAGACCTTGGGCGGCGTATTCACGAAGATCATCGAGCGCAACACGACCATCCCCACCAAGAAGAGCCAGGTGTTCTCCACGGCGGGCGATAGCCAGACGCAGGTCGAAGTCAACGTCCTCCAGGGCGAGCGCGAGATGGCCCAGTACAACAAGCAGTTGGGCAAGTTCAGCTTGGACGGCATCCCTCCCGCGCCGCGCGGCGTCCCGCAGATCGAGGTCACCTTCGACATCGACGCGAACGGCATCGTCCATGTGTCGGCCAAGGACCTCGGCACCGGTCGCGAGCAGCACGTCACCATCACCGCGTCGACCAACCTCAACGAGGAGGAGATCAAGAAGGCGGTCAAGGAGGCCGAGCAGTTCGCCGGAGAGGACCGCAAGCGCAAGGAGGAAGTCGACACGAAGAATGCCGCCGACTCCGCCGTGTATCAGATCGAGAAGGCCGTGAAGGACGTCGGCGACAAGATGCCCGCCGAGGACAAGGACAAGGTCCAGGCGGCTGTCGATCAACTCAAGGCGTCGATCGGCACGAATTCCGTCGAGGCGATGAAAGCCGACACGGAAGCGCTCCACAAGGTCTTCGACGAGGCGATCGCCAAGGTCTACCAGCAGAATCCCGGCGCGGCCGGCGGGCCCGAGGATCCCGGAGCGGGACCGCAGGATGCGGGCGAGCCCGAAGGCGGATTCAAGGACGCCGGCGGCGACGCGAAGTGAGACCAGACAAGACGTGAGGCACGAACGACGGTCCGCCGGTTTCCCCTTCTTCGGGGACCGGCGGGCTTCGTTCTGGAACGTGAAACGGACGGAGGCGAACCTTGCCGGAGAAGAGGGACTATTATGAGGTACTCGGTGTCGGGCGGAACGCATCCGACGAGGAGATCAAGAAGGCCTATCGGAAACTCGCCAAGCAGTACCACCCCGACCTGAATCCGGACGACAAGCCGTCCGAGACGAAGTTCAAGGAGGCCAGCGAGGCCTATTCCGTTCTCTCCGACACGGAGAAGAAGGCGCGATACGATCAGTACGGCCATGCCGGCGTCGACCCCCAGGGCGGGGCCGGTGGTTTCGACGGGGGCGGATTCGACATCAACCTCGACGATATCTTCGGTTCCTTCTTCGGCGGGGGTGGGCGACGCCGTGCCGGACCTGCACGGGGCTCCAATCTCAAGTACCGGATGGGCCTGGAATTCCTGGAGGCGGCATTCGGGTGCGAGAAGGAAATCACGATCAACAAGGAGGATCTCTGCGACACCTGCCACGGCACAGGTTCGAAGGACGGTTCGGCGCCTAAGAAGTGCACCGCCTGCAACGGCACGGGACAGGTCTCGCAACGCCAGCAGACCATGTTCGGAACGGTCATGACGAATCGTGCCTGCTCGACCTGCGGAGGACAGGGCAGCGTCGTGACGGACCCCTGTCCTGCCTGCTCGGGCCGTGGACGACGTCCGAAGAAGAAGACGTTGAAGGTCAAGGTGCCCGCAGGCGTCGATACCGGCCAGAGCCTCGTGATGCAGAACGAGGGCGAGCCCGGCGCGAAGGGTGGCGGCTACGGTGACCTGTACGTCGAATTCCACATCCGACCGCACCCCGTCTTCAGCCGCGAAGGCTTCCAGACATTCTGCGAAATCCCCGTGACCTTCGTTCAAGCGGCTTTGGGTGCGGAACTCGACGTGCCTACCATCGATGGTCCTACGAAATTCCGCATCAAGGAGGGCACGCAGTCCGGTGAACGATTCACGCTGCGGGCCAAGGGAATTCCCCGTGGAGACCGCAACGGCTACCGCGGAGACCATGTCTTTCTGGTGTCCGTCGAGGTCCCGAAGCATCTGGATGCGAAGCAGAAGGAGCTCCTCAAGGAATTCGAGGCACTCAGCGGCGACCGCAACTACGAAAAGCGCAAGGGCTTCTTCGACAAGTTGAAGGAAGTCTTCCGATGAGGTGGCTCCAATTGGAGGCGCTGTCCACGAGCGAGGCGTCCGATGCGGTCTGTGAAGCTTTCATGGACCTTGGAGCCGATGGGACCGCGGTGGAGGACCCGGGGGAGATCCTCGCCCTGCTTGCACAGCCCGGATCCCTTTCCTATGCGGACGAAGGTTATGCCGAATCGCTCGGGACCGACGTACGCATCCGCGCGTTCTTTCCGGAGTTGGACGAGGGACTCCGCACCGCCGTTGGATTCCGGAGCGTCGAGGAGCTCATGGCTCGCGCGGCGGAGCGCCTGGCGGACGTCGGTCGATTCCTCCCCCTCGGGAAAGGAACCCTTTCCTGCTCCTTCGTCGCCGACGAGGATTGGGCCAATGGCTGGAAGAAATACTACCACCCGTTGAAGATGTCCCCCCGCATCGTCGTCTGTCCCTCCTGGGAGACCTACCAACCGATGGAAGGGGAGAGGGTCGTCTCCCTCGATCCCGGGTCCGCTTTCGGGACGGGTTCGCACGAAACCACCGCTCTGTGCGCCGAACGCATCGACGCGCTGTTGCGCCCGGGTGCGGCGGTCCTGGATCTCGGCTGCGGCTCCGGAATCCTCGCCATCATCGCGGCGAAGCTGGACGCCGGATCGGTAGAGGCCATCGACATCGACGTACTCGCCGTTCGCGTCGCCGAGGAGAATGGACGCATCAACGACGTGGTCGTCGATTTCCATCAAGGAGAACTCAAGGATGCGCACCGACCCACATACGACCTCATCGTCGCGAACATCATCGCGGACGTGATCGCCGCACTCGCACCCGATGTCCCGCGGCACCTCTCTCCCGACGGCTTCTTCGTGGCGTCCGGGATCATCGCCGATAAATCGGGGAAGGTCCTCTCTGCCTGCGAATCCAGCGGACTCGAACTCCTCGAATCACACCGGAGGAACGACTGGTGCGCGTACGTATTCCGCCACCGGTCCATGGCAGGATGAATCGATTCTTCCTGGACCGGATTCTTCCCCGGGAACAGCTCTCCGTAGAGCTGACCGGAGCGGATGCGCACCATCTTCGCGACGTACTCCGCGCAAGAACCGGCGAGAACGTCGTGGTCTGCGATGCGGTAGGAACGGAGCATCGCTGTGAGGTCGCGCGTCTGGATGCGGCCTCGGTCACACTTTCGATCATCGAACGCTTCGCCGGCGAGATGGAACCCCCCTATGAGGCGGTCCTGCTGCAGGGGCTCGTCAAGGGCGACCGCATGGACACGCTCATCCAGAAGTCCGTCGAACTTGGGGTCGCTCGCATCGTGCCCTTTGCTGCAGGACGAAGCGTCGTTCGGCTCGAACGTGAGGATGGCGTGCGGAAATCGGAGCGCTGGAGCCGCATCGCGGAGGAAGCCGCCAAGCAATGTGGAAGAAGTCGGATTCCCCGAGTCGACTCCCCGGTCTCGTTCGCGGAAGCCTTGTCGATTGCCCAGAACTCGGATCTCTCCTTCCTGCCTTGGGAAAACGAGAGGGACCGCTCCCTGCGAACCTGGAGACTCGAAGAAAGGACCGACCGGATTCTTCGGGAAACCTACAGTTCCAGGCGAATTCCGACCATCGCCTTCTTCATAGGACCCGAGGGTGGATTTGAAGCGGAAGAGATACGAAAGGCCCATGCTGCGGGCATTACGACCCTTTCTCTCGGCAGACGCATTCTCCGTGCGGAGACCGCCGGCCCCGCCGTCCTTGCGCAACTATCGCTGCTTCTGGAGATGGACCGCGAACCCCTGTGGACCCTTCCGATTTGACATCCCGCAAAAGCGCAGATTATAATCACTCCGATGAATCAAAGCAGAAACCATACATTCAAGGCCTTCTCCCGTCTTTTCACCCATCGACGCAGACGCGGAGTCCGGAACGGGGAGGTCGAAAGATCTAGGATCGTACTCCGTTCCTTCGCGATCGTGGCCCTCTTCGCCACCGTCGGAACTCTTGCCCTTGCTCCGCTCTTCTTCCGCTTGACGCCGATTGATGTCGATCGGCTTCCAAGTTGCGTTCAGGTCATCTCTCCGACAGGAGAACTGACATTCCTGACGTATCGCACGACTCTGATCACGGCGTTGGACGAAGAGGGAATTCCTCTGGGCTCCGAGGACCGCTTGAATCTGCCAGCCGATTTCCCCCTGCAGGCCGGTGACCGCTATCTTGTCCAGATCGATGACCTTCATAGCGTCCGTCTGTCCTGGAATGGGGTCGTCCTTGCCGCAACGGCGTCCGATGGACCCATCGCCGCGCTCGCGACTCTCGCAGGATATTCCGATGTCCCGGTAACGGGCCGAGACCGCATCGAGGCCAATCCTACCGGTGGCGTCGTCGGTGACGAGACTTCTGTCTCATATATCACGGTGCGAAGCGAATTCGTTGCGACGCAGGAGGCCGTCCCATTCAAGACGGTCTACCTCGACGACCCGGCCTACCGTATCGGATATTCCTCCATCGTCCAGAGTGGAAAGAACGGTGTGAGGGAAATCACGTACGAAGAGGTCTTCGAGGACGGACTGCTGACTGAACGCAATGCCGTGAAGTCGGAAATCGTAAAGAATCCGGTTTCGAAAATCATTCGAAGAGGCTCTTCGACATCGACCGCCCTTGGTCTTCGGAAAGTCTGGGCGACGCAGGTCGCCCGCCGATACAATGCCATCGCGCCCATGCTCGTCAAGAATGGCTCCTACAACTATCAGACCTTCACCGACAACCATGACGGATCCATCACCGTCGATGGGCGGACCTTCAGCGTGATTTCCGAGGCGAAACACAACATCACGGCCTACGACGCCGTCGAATGGTATGTGATCAGCCACGGTGGCAGATCCAAATTCCCACCTGGAACGGCGATTCCGGAAGGCCCCACCTTCAGCGGAATCCCAGCCCGACGGGGCATCGTCGCAACCTATGCTTTCAAGGAATCGGGGAAGTGGGTCGCAACGCGGATGCCCATGGGCACCGTCCTGTTCATCGAGCGCTACGGACTGGCCGTGGTCGGCGACATCCATCATGTCACGCACGACATCGACCGCATCGACCTTGCCTATGATCCCCGCGAAGTCCTCGACCACTATTGGTTGGGCGTGACGAACCGCAGGGTATACGTCATCGACTTTCCTGTCCAATAGGGGAGGAGCGGAGTTGGGAATACGCGAGACCCGAGACCTGATGGGTCGACATGGCGTTCGTCCGACGAAGTCGCTCGGTCAGAACTTTCTCGTCGACGAGAACGTTCTGGCGAAGATCGCCGCCCAGGGAGATCTTGGACCCGATGACCTCGTCATCGAAGTGGGACCGGGTCTCGGTGCGCTGACCCGACACCTCGCGGTTCTGGCCGGCCGGGTCGTCGCCGTCGAGATCGATCGTCACCTGCTGCCCGCTCTGACCGAGAACCTGAAGGATCTGGAAAACGTGGAAGTCGTACACGCCGATATCCTCGATTGTGACCTGGCCTCTCTGGCTCACGAATGGAAAGGCTCCGTCAAGGTCGTGGCGAACCTGCCATACTACATCACCACTTCAATCGTCATGAAATTTCTCGAGGAGTATCCTGCATGTTCACGCATGGTATTCCTCGTCCAACGTGAAGTCGCGGACCGCATGGCGGCAGTCCCGGGCTCCAAGGAATACGGCTCTCTTTCGATTGCCGTGCGCTACTATGCCGAGCCGAAACGAGCTTTCTCCGTACCCCCCACTTGCTTCATGCCTGCACCTGAAGTCGCCTCCGCGGTCGTGCGGCTGGACGTCCGCTCCGAGCCGCCCGTGGCGCTCATCGACCGTCGACTGTTCTTCGCCGTCATTCGAGCCGCTTTCGGCCAGCGACGCAAGACGCTTCACAACGCGCTGGGGACGTCCGGTCTGGTTCCGGGTGGGCGGGACGCGCTCGCTAGCGTACTCGTTGAACTCGATTTCCCCCCCTCCATCCGAGGCGAAGCGCTTTCAATGGAGCAATTCGCACAGTTGGCCAACCGAATTGCAAGTATGAAATAGTGATATTTCATTCTTCCCGCCAACGGACGTCTATGCTACCATGACCGTGACGGCGAATGGTACGCTGGAAAGGACGGAAAAAATGGTATGCACGAACAAATCGGTACTTCTTTGGGTCAAGGAAATGGCAGAGCTGACGAAGCCCGACGAGATCGTCTGGATCGACGGATCCAAGACCGAGAAGGATAGACTCGAAGCCCAATCCGTATCGACTGGCGAGGTCTCCCGTTTGGATCCCGTGAAACTTCCCGGATGCCTCTACCACAGGACGGCCGTCAACGACGTCGCCCGCGTCGAGCACCGCACCTTCATCTGCACCTCGAAGAAGGAAGACGCCGGACACACCAACAACTGGATGGCTCCAGCGGATGCCTATGCGAAGATGCGCCTTCTCTTCGACGGTTCCATGAAGGGTCGGACGATGTACGTCATCCCGTACCTCATGGGCCCTGCCGGTTCCCCTATTTCCAAGGTCGGCATCGAACTGACCGATAGCATCTACGTCGTCTTGAACATGCGCATCATGACCCGCATGGGCGATGTCGCGATGAAGCAGCTCGGCGACTCCCCCGAGTTCGTGAAGGGTCTGCACGGCAAAGCGCAGGTAGACGAAGAGAACCGCTACATCATGCACTTCCCCGAGGACAATGCCATCTGGTCGATCAACTCCGGATACGGCGGAAACGTCCTGCTCGGCAAGAAGTGCTTCGCCCTCCGAATCGCCAGCCACCTCGCCCATCGGGAAGGCTGGCTCGCCGAGCACATGCTGATTCTGGGCATCGAGTCACCGGACGGCAAGGTCCAGTACATCACCGGCGCGTTTCCCAGCGCCTGCGGCAAGACCAATCTCGCCATGCTGATTCCTCCCGCCTACGCCAAGGGCTACAAGGTCTTCACCGTCGGTGACGACATCGCCTGGATGCGCGTCGGCGAAGATGGCCGTCTGTGGGGCGTGAACCCCGAAGCCGGCTTCTTCGGGGTCGCTCCCGGCACCAGCATGAAGTCGAACCCCAACGCCCTGCTGACCACGAAGTCCAACACCATCTTCACGAATGTCGTCCTGACCGAGGACAACGACGTGTGGTGGGAAGGAATGGGCATCCCCGCTCCCGCCAAGGGCACGGACTGGAAGGGCAATCCATGGACTCCCGCCTCCGCCGAAAAGGGCGCGCACGCCAACTCCCGCTTCACAGCGCCGGCGGCCCAGTGCCCCTGCATCTCTCCCAAGTGGGAAGCCCCAGAAGGCGTCCCCATCAGCGCCATGCTGTTCGGCGGCCGCCGCGCCAAGGCCGCGCCGCTGGTCTACCAGTCCTTCGACTGGGAACACGGCGTGTTCGTCGGCGCGACGATGGCTTCCGAGACGACCGCGGCCGCTTCCGGCGCCGTCGGCGTCGTGCGTCGCGACCCCATGGCCATGCTGCCCTTCTGTGGCTACAACATGGGCGACTATTTCGCGCACTGGCTTGCCGTCGGCAAGAAGGCCAGCAAGAAGCCGTTGATCTTCAACGTCAACTGGTTCCGCACCGATGACGCCGGCAAGTTCGTCTGGCCGGGCTACGGAGAGAATTTCCGCGTGCTGAAGTGGATCCTGGACCGCTGCGACGGCAAGGTCGACGCCGTGAAGACCCCCATCGGCTTCATGCCGAAGGCGGAGGACATCGATCTCACCGGTCTCGACGGCTTCACTACGGAAGACCTGAAGGCCATCCTCACCATCGACAAAGCCGTCTGGGATGATGAAATCAAGGGCATAGAGGAACATTTCTCGAAATTCGACCGTCTGCCCAAGGAGATGACCGAACAGCTCGCCGCTCTCAAGCTGCGCTTCTAGAGCGTGGCTTCCAGCTAGGCGTTCCCATAAGCGTTCGAGGCGCGAGCCGAGAGGCAGCTTATGGACTGGAACGCCTTGCCGGAAACGCGCGGGGAACTAGAGCGCATCTTCACAGCGCGCTGCTTCCGGTCAGTCGCCTACAGTCGTAAAAGGAGCCCTCGCCCGAATGGGCGGGGGTTCCTTTCAATTCACACGACCCAACGATAGGCGTTCCCTTTCCGCGCACACCGGTGAAAGGTATAATCAAAGGAGACGTGCCCTAGGAAAAATCACGCATGCCCCAGGAGGCGATGAACATGCCTACTCCCAAGAGGATCGAGGTCCGGATCGGCGGAAGCCAGTATACGCTGCTCACGGGCGACGACGAAGCCATCGCGCGCAGGGTAGCCGCCCAGGCCGACCAACTCGTGCGTCGGATCCTCCAGAACAACCCGGCACTCAACCAGACGGCTGCGCTGGTGTTGGGCTTGGTGAACACGATCGATGAAAGTCTTCGAACCGAAACCCGACTCGAACTCCTCGAGGGACGCCTGAACGAGGCAGAAGGTCGAGTTACGGAATCACGCACGGAGATGCTGCGGTTCAAGGAGAAGGTGGAGGCCGCCAATGTGGAGATGCAGCGACTCCGGATGCTCCTGGAGCGTTCCGAGCGCGATGCAAGACGTTCCGATCCGGATGGCGTGGAAGTTCAGAAGGTCGTGCAGTCGTCCTTCATGGACGGACTCTCCACGCGAGACGAGGAGCCTTCCCGGGATACGGAGGAATGTTGACGATAGGCCGCATGCCTGAACTCCTTGCCCCTGCCGGCGACCGGGCTTCCTTGGAAGCGGCCGTGCGAAACGGAGCCGATGCGGTCTATTTCGGCGCCCGCGCCTTCAGCGCACGAGCAAGGGCGGGCAACTTCGATGAGGAAGGAATGCGCGAAGCCATCGGTTATGCGCGACTCCGAAATGTCCGTCCCTACCTCGCCCTGAACACGCTGCTTCACGACGAAGAGCTGGATATCGCCTTGGATGTCGCATCCGGGGCCTACGAAGCCGGCATCGCAGCCGTGATCGTCCAGGACCTGGGGCTGGCTCGTAGACTTCGCACCTCCTTGCCTGGCCTGCCGATCCACGCCAGCACCCAGACCACGTTATATGATTCTGCGGGTATCCGTGCCGCCTGCGCCCTCGGATTCACGCGCGTGATCCTGCCTCGGGAGCTTTCTATCCCGGAAATCGCAGCGTTGACGAAGGTCGCTCAGGAAAGCGGTTTGGATACGGAAGTCTTCATACACGGTGCACTTTGCTACTGCTATTCCGGACAGTGCCGCATGAGCGCGCTGATCGGCGGTCGCAGCGGGAATCGTGGCGAATGCGCGCAACCCTGCCGCATGGGCTATGGCCTCGAAATCGGCGAAAGCGCCTCTCCCTCGACCATTTCACGCCCCCTCCTCAGTCCGAAGGATGCCTCCGCGCTTCGACTCCTTCCCGAACTCGTCGCCGCCGGCGTCGCCGCACTCAAGATAGAGGGTCGGATGCGTTCTGCCGAGTATGTCGGTCAGGTCGTATCGGTCTTCCGCAGACGACTCGACGAATTGGCGGAGAGAATCGATTCCATCGGCAGACCGAACCCGGAACCTGATTCCACGACTGCCGATACGAGCCGTCTTCTCCTGGCTTTCAACCGCGGAGGTGAGTTCTCGGATGCCTACCTTCGGGGCGCGAAAGGACCCTCGATGCTTGCCGGTGCGATGACCGGCAGTCACGGAATCCTTCTCGGCACCGTGCATCGCACTTCACCCGCGCAGGGTATTCTGGAGATCCGACTCGATGGGCTGACCGAAATCCTGCCGGGTCCGGGCGATGTCCTTTCCGTCCGCATTCCAGGGACCGGGGAGGAAAAAGCCAGCGCGCCTTGTGCACCCTTGCGGTTTCCGGCAGCCGGAGAGACGCCCGCCATACTCTCGGTCAAAGGATTCCACCCCGATGTCCTGCGGACGCTGGTCGAAGGCGACCCGGTCCATAGGATGAACGATGTGGAGTCCGAGCGTCGGGCGAAGTCCGCCGATGTTCGCAGGACGACCGTGTCCATGATTTTCGCCATGACAGGCGAGCATCGCTTCCAGCTGAAAGTGGAGGTGACATCCTTTGGCGAATCCATTGGCGTGAAAGCCGTTGCCGAGGAGGAATTCTCCCGGGACGAGTCCGTTCCCCCGATCGACGGCACGCGGTTGCGCGAGCAACTGTGCAAGGCCGGCGGCACCCCTTTCCATGTAGAGGAAGTCCGCATTTTCGCTTCACCGACCCTGCCCATTTCCGCTGTCAACGCCCTTCGCCGTCAGGCGCTGGAAAACCTTGCCGCGGCCATGCTGGCACATCACCGTCGTCTCCGCGTTCCAGTTCCACTTCCGGATCGGGTGGATTCGATACCTTCCGATCCCGCGCATCTCCATGGCTCCGAACCTCTCCCATGGACCATCGCCGTGGAACCCTTTCAATTCGATGGGGATGTGGAGGAAACCGCTTGCGGTGCAGACGCCTATTACCTTCCTGCGATCTCCTGGTTGTCGCAGGAGGGACTCGCGCGCATCCGCAGACTTCATGAACTGGAGCCTGGCGCGGCCCTTTTCGCTTCACTTCCCCCCGCTGCGGTCGGAGCGTTCGCCGTTCAGATCGCCAACCTCCCGCGAATCGTCGCCGAGGCAGGCGGACAGGGCGTCGTGACGGGTAGTCCCGGAACCACGGCTGTTGCATCCACGTTGGGTCTCGTGCCCGTCGCAGGTCCCGATGCGAATCTTTGGAACGCCGAGGCAGTCTCCGTCTTCGCCGCTTTTGGTTCAACCGTCGTCGTTCCCTCCGTCGAACTCGATTCGCCGCATACGGCAGTCCTGTGCCGCAGCGCAATGGAAGCCGGACTCGAAGCGGAACCCATCGTCTATGGCCGTCAACGGCTCATGTATGCAGAACTCTGCCCCGTAGGTCACAACCGTCCGGGATGCACATCCTGCCGCAAGGGTCCGGTTTCCCTGCGCGACCGCACGGGTGCTTCTTTCCCGGTGGTGTGCCTTCCCGAATTCTGTTCCGGACAGATTCTCAACAGCAGCCTGCTGTCGATTCCCCGCGAAGCGCTCTCCTACCATGTGAGCGGCGTGCACCGTATGCGCTTGTGCTTCTATGACGAAACACCCGATGAGCGGCGGATGCTCACCGACCTTCATCGAAAGCTGAACGCACCCGAGGATGCCGAGTCCATCCGGACCGTTGCCGCGGCGATCGCCCACCGTGTGGGATCCCGGCTCACCCGAGGCCCCCAGTGAAGGAGGATGCGCCCATGGATGTCCACATATCGATCGAGATCTGTCGGGAAGGGGTCAAGACACCAACCTATTCGCGCAAGGGGGATGCGGGCATGGATGTATGCGCCGCAATCGACGTCCTTCTAGAGCCCGGTGCCACGGTCATCGTGCCGACCGGACTCCGGTTCGCCATCCCGGAAGGATATGAGATCCAGGTTCGCCCCCGAAGTGGCATTTCCCTGCACACACCGCTTCGCATTCCCAACTCCCCCGGTACGATCGATGCCGGATATCGCGACGAACTCGGAATCCTGATGACGAATTCCAGTCCGATTGCTCCGGCAGAAGAGGACGAGGAAGTCCAGCCTCTCGGATTGGATGCGCGCGGAGGGCGATTCGGCCCGTATCAGATCCGCAAGGGCGATCGAATCGCCCAGATCGTGCTTGCCGAAACACCCCGGATGATCTTCGAGGTCGTGGCCGATGTCCGGAGCATCGGGGAGGACCGTGGCGGCGGTTTCGGTTCCACTGGACGCTGACCGGGAGAACCTCGTGCAAATGCCCACCTGAAGCACCTTCCGCGCCATTTTTCGTGGGCATGTTCTTCATTGACACGGCACTCTTCGAAGACATATAATCGTCATGCAGTCGAAGGATTCGCACCCATTGTTAAGTGAGGCTCCTGTGCAGATATACGCTACTACCCGGAAACATCGAGAGATGCCAATGGGTGAACAGACATCGCCGGATTAAGGCCTTGTCTAACGTAGCTGGAAGAGATTCCAACGCCGCACAGTGCCGAAACTCTACGAGGACGGGTATATCGGAAGCGTAAGCTCCGAGACCTCGTCCATGGAGATGCGACGGAGGTCTTGTTTTTTGTCCGGTCACGGGCGAATCACTTCCTCCCCATGAGAAGCACCATTCCAGGAAGGAGGAACGACCATGCTTGAAATCTTCATCACGCGGTTCCACGAAATCAATGGAAAAACGGTGACCGAGCTTGAACGGATCGAAGAGATCGTTCCCGATTGCTGGATCAATCTTTCCTCGCCGACCGAGGACGAGCTGGAACGCGTGCAGACCGCGCTGGATCTTCCGGCCGAGTTCCTCCGGTACCCTCTGGATGAAGAGGAGCGCCCGCGCATCGACGTCGGGGACGAACCCGAGCAGACGCTCATCATCGCCGACCTTCCCTTCGTCCGCAAGGAAGGGGATTCGATCAAATACGAGACGATGCCTATCGGCATCATCGTCATCGGACATAAGGCCATCGTCACGATCTCCCTTCGGGAGGCCAATGTCCTGGAAACGTTCAAGACCAATCGGGTGCGCGATTTCCTGACGGGATACCGTACGCGCTTCGCCTTCCAGATCATGTATGCGATCGCCAAGGACTTCCTGAAGTATCTGCGTTTCATCGACAAGACCCTGGAGTCGACGGAACGCCAATTGAACCGGTCCGTCACCAATAAGGAACTCTTCAAGCTGATGGAACTCGGCAAGTCGCTGGTCTATTTTTCCACATCCCTCAAGTCCAACGAGGGCGTGCTCGAAAAATTGATGCGAGGCAAGTCGATCAAGCAGTACGAAGAGGATCAGGACCTCCTGGAGGACGTCATCGTCGAGAATCGACAGGCCATGGAAATGGCCGGCACCTACGCGAGCATCATCAATGGGACCATGGATGCGAATGCTTCCATCATCTCGAACAACCTGAACGTGGTCATGAAATTCCTGGCTGCCATGACCATCGTGCTTTCCATCCCCACCGTCGTCAGCAGCATCCTCGGCATGAACATCCCGGTGCCGTCCAACCCGGACTTCCTATCGAATCCTTGGCCTTTCATCATCGTCATCGGATTGATACTTGTCTTCGCCGGATTCACCGCGATGTGGATGTGGAAGCGGAAGATGTTCTAGACCTGAACCGGAGTTTCCGCGGTCATGAGGTTCAAGGGAAGCAAAGGTCCAGGAAATTCGAGATGGAAGATAGGTAATCCGTGGGGTCGGCCTCGAACAGAGTCTCTCCACCCGGTATCGCTCTTTCGAAAAGGGAAGTCGTCTCCGGGTGCAGCCGCAGCCTCTCCCGAAGCAACGTGGTGCGTTCGCCGTCCTCCGTTCGTGCTTCCATGATCAGCATCGGTCGCTGATATCGCGCCGCAAGAGCGGACAAGGGATATTCCCCGCTGGATCCGGCAGAAAGCCTGACCGCGAGGGGTACGGTATAAGGCAAGGGAAAAACGGACAGCAGGTCAAGGCGGTCCATCGCACTACGAATGGAGTCGTCGAGGCTGTTGCGTGGACTGTCCAGCATCATCGCGAGGATATAGTCCTTGGTGATGGGGAGAGGAACAACGAGGGAGGAAGACTCCGTGCGGTTCTCCTCCGTCGTGGGGAGCTCCTGCCAGGCTGCGAGAGCCGCACCGGTTCCGTTGCCGAAGCCATAGAGGACCACCCCCCGCGTCGTCGTCGTCCTCCGGGCATAATCCACCGCGGCGAGGACGTCCTCCCACTCCGTATAGCCGTACGTAGTCAACCTGCCGGAAGAGTCTCCGCTATGGCGCAGGTCGAAGGATAGGACATTGAAACCCAGGGCGACGAGATACTTGTACAGGACTGCCGTGGCTTCTCCGAATTGGAGGCGGTTCACGTCGTCCCCATGCACCATCACGATGGTGCCGCGCACCACGACCGTGGCGGGGAAGAACCAGCCACTCAGCGAAGTCTGCCCATCGAGGGAAGGGAAGTCGACGATGGAATACGCGGGCATGATATTCGCGGGGAAGTTCACGACCGTCGTCGGTTCGCGCCGCATCACCTGATTGGCGATACGGAATGTCAGTACTGAAACGACTGCCGTAAGGACGGCGATGACCGTCAGCAAGGCCGCCGTGGTCCGCAGAAAGCGGGAGAGCCGGCTGGGGCTGCGCGCCCCGATGATGGAAGAGTGGATTCCCATGCACTGGATTATACCACCCGACCGTCGCACCCGGTGTGGTAGAATGGGTTGGCCGCCCATCTTCGGGCTCAATTGATGCAGAATCGAAGCGAATCGGAGGACCTTGCCACATGAACCTATTGCAGTCACTGGTCCTGGGACTGATCCAGGGAGTGACGGAATTCCTACCCATCAGCAGTTCGGGTCACCTCGTGCTGTTCGGAAAGATATTCGGTCTCACCAATGTGAGCGTCTTCTTCGCATCGATGCTGCATCTGGGGACTCTGGGTGCGGTTCTTGTCGTCATGCGCCGGGAAATCGTCGAAATCCTCAAGGACCTTTTCGGTCGCCTGACATGGCTGATCCTTCTGGCCACGATCCCTGCAATCGCCTTCGCCCTCCTCCTGGGGGGTCTCGTCGACCGCCTGTTTTCAAGTGGTGAATCTCTCGGCTATGAATTCCTTTTCACGGGAGTCGTCCTCATCGTGGCTGTCTTCGTCAAGAAGGGAGAACGTCCCCTTGCGAAGCTGCGCGTCGTGGATGCTCTCGCCAGTGGTGTTGGACAGGCTGTCGCGATTCTTCCTGCCGTTTCGCGTTCGGCGTGCTCACTTGTTCCGATGCTCTTCCTCGGCGTCGAGCGCAAGGCTGCGATTCGATTCACGTTCCTTCTTTCCATCCCTGCGATCCTCGGCAGCCTCGTACTTGACTTGAAGGACGTTCTGACCGGAGACACCGCCGCCCTCCTCGATGCCGGCGTTCCGAACATCGCCATGGGCGTCGTCGCCGCGGCCCTCGCCGGCTTCGTCACCATGCGCCTGATGCTGAACCTCCTGACGCGCCGTGGGTTCCTATGGTTCGGACTCTATGTCGTGGCACTCGGCATCTTCGTCCTTCTCGATCAGAACGTGTTGCACCTTCTCCCCTGGGGAGTCTAGGAGGCGCACATGATCGACGATCGTCCGTTCCGAGTCCTGGGCATCGAGACCAGCTGCGACGAAACCGCCGCAGCGGTTGTCGTGGACGGCCGAATCGTGTTGTCCGACATCGTCGCCTCCCAGGCCGACCTGCATTCCCGATATGGCGGAGTCGTGCCGGAAATCGCTTCGCGTCTTCATGTCGAATCCATCGTGCCTGTCGTGCAGAGGGCTCTGTCCGAAGCGGGAGTGAGGCTGGACGAACTGGACGGCATCGCCGTGACCTGCGGACCCGGCTTGGTCGGAGCTCTTCTCGTCGGGGTTTCCGCCGCGAAGGGTCTTGCTTCGGTCTCCAGTCTCCCGCTGGTCGGGGTCCATCACGTCGCCGGCCATATCGCCGCGAATTATCTGTCGTCGCCGAACCTTTCTCCACCGTTCGTCTGTCTCGTGGCTTCCGGCGGGCACAGCCATATCGTGCTCGTCAGGGAACCGAACCGCTTCGAGATTCTTGCGCGGACCCGGGATGACGCCGCTGGGGAAGCATTCGACAAGATCGCGCGGGCCATGGGCCTCGGCTATCCCGGGGGACCTGCAGTGGATCTGGAATCCGAAGGCGGTCGCATGGATGCCGTGTCCTATCCACGGATGGACCTCGGCGCGGGAAGTCTCGACTTCAGCTTCAGCGGGGTCAAGACCCACGCCTTGAATTCGCTCAATCGGTTGAAGATGACTGCCACCGAGAAGGGTGTGGACGTCTGGTCCCTGATGCCGCGCAGGGATTTCGCCGCTTCCTTCCAATCCGCAGTGGTGGATGCATTGATCGATCACGCCTTCTCCGCTCTCGAACGGAGCGGGCTCAAGGTACTCGCTCTTGCCGGCGGGGTCTCGGCCAACCGGGAGTTGCGTCGACGGATGCAGCTGAGGGCGGAGCGCGAGGGAGTGACCCTTCATATCCCTCCCCTTCGTCTTTGCACGGACAACGCCGCCATGATCGCCGCTGCCGGGACGTTCGCTTTGCGCGCCGGACAATTCGACGGAATGGACCTGAACGCGGACCCCTCCTGGGAGTTGGGAGTGGAATGTTAGGCGAATTGTGGATGGACCTAAAGGATTGGCTAGGGCGTTCTGTGGAAAAGCACCCAAAAGATGTGGAAAACCAACTTGGAAGCTGTGGATAACCGTGTGGATAAAGTGCATAACCATATAGGATGAATTTCAAGATCATCAAAGGAAGGGGGTACGCCGAGATGCAGGACAAGGGAATCAAGGCCGTTGCTGAGAACCGCAAGGCGTATCACGAGTACTTCATCGAAGAGAAGATGGAAGCCGGCATCGAACTGTCGGGGACCGAAGTCAAGTCGATTCGGGCCGGGAAGGTGAACCTCGGAGATAGTTACGCCGCGGTCCTGAATGGCGAACTGTGGCTGGTCGGGTGCCATGTCAGTCCGTATGAACAGGGCAATCGTTTCAACCGTGACCCGCTCCGCACACGACGCCTCCTGATGCATCGGCACGAGATCCTTCGACTTTATGGGCTCGTGAAGCAGAAGGGTCTGACCCTGGTTCCAACGAAACTCTATTTCAAGGCAGGCAGAGTCAAGGTGGAGATCGGTGTCGGGAAGGGCAAGAAGCTGCACGACAAGCGCGAATCGGAAGCCGAGCGCGATGCCGAGCGGGAGATCGACCGTCGTATGAAGGGTGGCCGAGACGAATGAGTCCAGATACGACATTCCGGAGAAGGCCCGCATAGTCCTCGAAAGGAGAAATTCCGCCATGAACGCTCGTTTCAACCGAATCCTCCTCGCCATTCTTCTGGCATCCGCAATACTTTCGGGGTGCATGCCATCGGTTGCCACGCCGACCCAGGCTGTCGGTGATATGACCCCGACGAATGCGGAAACCCTCGCGAGTCCTACTCCGCCTGCCTCGACCCCTTCACCGACACCAACGGAAGGACCTATTCCGACGGAACAACTCAATGGGCCGAAGGCGACCATCACGGGGATGTTCTATGCGGCGCCGCGCGGCGATTATCTGCATCTTTATATGTATGGTAACGACCATATCTATTACGCGTTCTTCGTCTTGCAGGACGTCGGACTCGATGTCGAGAAGCTTGCATATGGCAAGACGATCCGGGTGACTTATCAGAACGTCGACATGTACATGCCCGAACTCGGAGAGGTCGTCAACCTCGACAAGGCACTTGTCGTCAAAGTGTCGTAGAAGCGTCGCGGCATTGACCTGCCACGATGCCTTCCGGCATCGTACGGTGGAGGACTCGCTCTAGAAGAGTCGCGGCAGCACCGTAAGCTCCAACGGCGCGCATGAATCCAAATTCAACGCTCCCTCGAGCCTGTCGGCTCGTCCGCTTTGAGCGCGCCGTAGGAGCTTCGCGGCTCGAAAAGCTGCCGTAATCTTCAAGAGCGAGTAGCCCCTCCACCTGCCACGATGCCTTCCGGCATCGTACGGTGGAGGACTCGCTCTAGAAGAGTCGCGGCAGCACCGTAAGCTCCAACGGCGCGCATGAATCCAAATTCAACGCTCCCTCGAGCCTGTCGGCTCGTCCGCTTTGAGCGCGCCGTAGGAGCTTCGCGGTGGCGGGTTGACTCACCTGTCTTTTCCGGAGTAATATGGGCCATACGAATCGGTCGAGGAACGGGAAGAGTACGTTTTCGGCGCATCGTCAGAGAGTGGGGGTCCTGGGCTGAAAGCCCCCTCGATGCTGGAGAGCGGAATGTCGCCCGGGAGACCGGCGAATGGGTCGCGGAAGACCCGCAGAGCGCCTGCTTTCGGGCAGGAAGACTGGTGGTACCACGGAGGCTTGATGAAGCGCCTTCGTCCAGTAGGTGGACGAAGGTGTTTTCTTTTCTGTCGAAGAGACGGAGAAGACCAAAGGAAGAGAGGCCGGAAATGGATGGAATCCTGAAGATCCTGATGATTGTCCTCGGAGTCATTCTTACGCTCTTCGGACTCGTTGTCGTCTATGCTGCACCCGTGATCGTCGACAAGAGGGGCCTTGCGGCGAATCGGAAGGTGGATCCGAAGATCCTCGAGCACCTTCCTCCGGAGGAGGTAGACCGCTATCGCCGCGACGGCGCCATCCTCGACCTGAAGATCAAGGGCGTGGCTTTCGCCGTGCCCGGCATGCTCCTGATCGTCATCGCCCTTCGCTGACCCGCACGAGGAGGAACCCATGGCACGCATCGACTCCATCCCGAAAGCCTTCGATCCCACCGGAACCGAAACCAGCATGTATGATGCCTGGGTCGACGCTGGCCTGTTCCATCCGCAGCCCGATCCGGCGAAGAAGCCGTTCACCATCGTCATCCCGCCCCCCAACATCACCGGACAGCTCCATATGGGCCATGCCCTCAACAACACGCTGCAGGATATCCTGATCCGTTCCAAGCGGATGCAGGGATACGCCGCACTCTGGGTGCCGGGCGCCGACCATGCCTCCATCGCCACCGAGGCCAAGATCGTTGAAAAAATGGCCTTGGAGGGTCTGACGAAGGCTGGAATCGGTCGTGATGCTTTCCTCGAGCGCGCTTGGGACTGGAAGCGCGAGTATGGGAGCCGCATCATGGTCCAGCTCCGCCGCCTTGGAAGTTCCTGTGATTGGGACCGCGAGCGGTTCACCATGGACGAGGGCCTGTCGAAGGCCGTGCAGGAAGTCTTCGTGCGCCTGTATCGCAAGGGTCTGATCTACCGCGGTGAACGCATCATCAACTGGTGCCCGAAGTGTCTGACTTCGATTTCGGATGCCGAAGTGGAGTTCGAGGAACGGGACGGCAGATTCTGGCATATCCGATACCCGTTCGCGGACGGTAGCGGGTTCGTGACCGTTGCGACCACCCGGCCCGAGACCATGCTGGGTGACACCGCCGTTGCGGTGCACCCCGAGGACGAGCGCTACGCCGCCCTCATCGGAAAGATGCTGGTCCTGCCGCTCATGGACCGCCCGATTCCTCTCATCGCCGATACCTATGTCGACAAGGACTTCGGCACCGGCGCCGTGAAGATCACTCCCGCCCACGACCCCAACGATTTCGAAGTAGGCGCACGCCACAAGCTGGCCGTGATCGACGTCATGACCCCCGACGCCCACATGTCCGAAGCCGCAGGACGTTTCGCCGGTCTCGACCGGTACGAGTGCCGTAAGCAGGTCGTCGCGGAGCTCGAAGCGCTCGGATTGCTCGTGAAGACGGAGCCGCACAAGCACAACGTCGGCACCTGCTACCGCTGCGACACGACCGTCGAACCGCGCGTCTCCCTGCAATGGTTCGTCCACATGGAACCTCTGGCCGCTCCTGCACTGGAAGCCGTGCGCGAGGGGCGAACGACTTTCGTTCCGGAACGCTTCGCCAAGACGTACTTCAACTGGATGGAGAACATCCGCGACTGGTGCATCTCCCGACAGCTCTGGTGGGGTCACCGGATCCCCGCCTTCTATTGCACGAATTGCGGTAAGACCCTCGTCGACGTCGAAGCTCCCGACGTCTGTCCGGACTGCGGAGGAACGAACTTCCGACAGGACGAGGACACTCTCGACACCTGGTTCAGCTCGGCTCTTTGGCCTTTCTCCACGTTGGGGTGGCCCGACTCGACCGAGGACTTGAAGTATTTCTACCCTACGGACGTACTGGTCACTGCCTATGAGATCATCTTCTTCTGGGTCGCCCGCATGATCTTCTCCGGTCTCGAGTTCATGGGGGAGACACCCTTCCACCATGTGCTGATTCACGGCATCGTCCGCGATGACCAGGGTCGAAAGATGTCCAAGTCCCTCGGCAATGGGATCGACCCGCTCGACGTGATCGACCGCACCGGCGCCGATGCACTGCGCTTCGCCCTCGTTTCCGGCACTGCGCTCGGCATCGATCAGCGCCTGTCCGACGAGAAGATCGAAGCCGGCCGCAATTTCGTCAACAAGATCTGGAACGCCCACAGATTCGTCCTCATGAATTTCGAGGATGATCTGGATTTCGCCGACGTCGACCCCGCCCGCTTCACCATGGAGGACCGCTGGATCCTTTCAAGCTTCAATTCCGTCACGGCGGAAGTCACGGCCAACCTGGAGAAATACGAGACTGGCCTAGCGCTCGGCAAGGTCTACGGGTTTCTCTGGGAGGAGTATTGCGACTGGTACATCGAGATGACCAAGCCGCGCCTCTTCGACAAGTCCGCTCCAGGCCGCCTCGAGGCACAATACGTGCTCAACTGGGTTCTCTGCGGCGCGATGCGCCTGCTCCACCCTTTCATGCCTTTCGTGACCGAAGCCGTCTACCAGAATCTGATCCACCCGGCAGGCTCCATCGTCATTGCCGAGTGGCCCATCTTCGATTCTTCACTGGACCGACCTGACGAGGAGAAACGCATGGGCGTGCTCATGGACGCCGTGCGTGCGCTGCGCAACCTCCGCTCGGGGCTGGCCGTGCCCCCATCCCGGAAGGCCGGCATCGTCGTCGTGTCGCAGGATGCGGACGTTCGTGGGATGTTCTCGGTCGGAGGGGCCCTTCTCGAGCGGCTGGCCTCCGTCTCCTCACTCGAGGTGCGCCCGACGCGCGATGGAATCCCCTCTACGGCCGTCACCGCGGTCTTCGGGGGTGGTGAGCTTTTCGTACCGCTGGAGGATCTCATCGACATCGGCAAGGAGATTGAACGCCTGACGCTGGAGCGCGACCGACTGGACAAGGAGATCGAGCGTGTCGGCGGCAAACTGTCCAACGTCGAGTTCGCATCGAAGGCACCTGCGAAGGTCATCGACGTTGAACGCGAGAAGCTCTTGAAATACGGGGAGATGCGCGAGGCCGTTCTGGAACGCCTGAAGGGACTTGGAGTCTAACTCTGCGCCGGAAGACCGGACACGGTACCCTGAAGATGTCAACAAGCCGAGGAATGGGCACATGGACAGATGCATTTCATGCATTTGTCGGAGGCGGTTCGAATTGACGGAAAATGCCCGACAAACTACAATGGATAAGGCGCGAACAAACGGACCGCGCGCAGTCCGATACCCAAGATGCGAAGGAGTTGAATGCCATGGGACTCGTCACATCCACTGAAATGTTCAAGAAGGCCTATGCCGGCGGCTATGCCATCGGTGCCTTCAATGTCAACAACATGGAGATCGTCCAGGGAATCACCGAAGCCGCGAAGGAAGTCAACGCGCCGCTGATTCTGCAGGTCTCCGCCGGCGCCCGCAAGTACGCCAAGCACGTGTACCTGATGAAGCTGATCGAAGCAGCGATCGAAGATACCGGTCTTCCCATCGTCGTGCACCTCGACCACGGCGACGACTTCGAGATCTGCAAGTCCTGCATCGATGGCGGGTTCACGTCCGTCATGATCGACGGCTCCAAGCATTCCTTCGAGGAGAACATCCGCCTGACCAAGCAGGTCGTCGACTATGCGCACGCCCACGGCGTCGTCGTCGAAGGCGAGCTCGGCAAGCTGGCCGGCATCGAGGACGCGGTCCAGGTCGCCGCCCATGAAGCCTCCTACACCGACCCGGCGCAGGTCGAGGAGTTCGTCACCCGCACCGGCGTCGATTCCCTCGCCATCGCCATCGGCACCAGCCATGGCGCTTTCAAGTTCAAGGGAGAGCCCCAGCTCCGCTTCGATATCCTCGAAGAGGTCTCCCGCCGTCTCCCCGGATTCCCCATCGTGCTACACGGTGCCTCCTCCGTCATTCCCGAGCTCGTCGAGAAGATCAATAAATACGGCGGCGCGATGCCCGGCGCTCGCGGCGTCCCGGAAGAGATGCTCCGCCAGGCCGCTGCAAGCTCCGTCTGCAAGATCAACATCGATTCCGACCTGCGTCTCGCCATGACCGCTTCGATCCGCGAGTATTTCGGAGAGCACCCCGGGGACTTCGACCCGCGCCAGTACCTGAAGCCTGCGCGCGACGCGATTCGCTCCCTCGTGAAGAACAAGCTGGTCAACGTCCTCGGCTGCGACGGCAAGGCATAAGTCGTCTCGACTGCAGGGAATCGGACCCGCCGACTCCTCGTCTGGCTCACAAGGCGCTCCTTCATAAGAAGGGGCGCCTTGTCCATATGCACCTTTCGTGCAGAAGCGCAGACTTTCGCACTCCCGGACGCTGGATTTCTCCGCTTCGACAGGCCTTCATCGGCTTGATGCGCCTCGTTCTTCATCGTATGATGACCAAGGTCCATTCAGAATGGGCAAGAATCGGCTTTGCATAAAGGAGTAGGGGAAATGAAGAAGGGGTCTAAGGTCGCAATCATCGGAGCAGGATTCGTAGGGGCCTCCGCGGCGTATGCCATGGCCATCAACCAGCTCTGCAACGAACTGGTGCTCATCGACGTCAACAAGGAGAAGGCTCTGGGCGAAGCGATGGACATCAGCCATGCGCTCGCTTTCCTCGGTCAGATGGACATCTACGCTGGCGATTACAGCGATGTGAAGGATTGCGATGTCATCATCATTACGGCTGGCGCCAACCGAAAGCCTGGCGAAACGCGCCTGGACCTCGCGAAGAAGAACGTCGCGATCGCCAAGAGCATCACCGCGAGCATCATGGAGCACTACAACACGGGCGTCATCCTCGTCGTCGCGAACCCTGTCGACGTCCTGACGTATATGATCACGAAGTGGTCCGGGCTTCCCAAGGGTCGGGTGCTCGGCACGGGAACCGTACTCGATAGCCTGCGTTTCCGTTACAACCTCAGCCGCAAGTTCAACGTGGACGTCAAGAACATCCACGGCTATATGATCGGAGAGCACGGCGACACGCAGATCCCCGCATGGAGCGCGACGCATATCGCCGGTCTGAGCATCGAGGAGTACTGCCACACGTCCGGTATCGAGTTCACGGAGGTGGAGCGCGCCGCCGTCATCGAGGACACCAAGAAGTCCGGTGCCACCATCATCAAGAACAAGGGTGCGACCTACTACGCCATCGGCATCACGATCAACACCATCGTCGAAACCCTTTTGAAGAACCAGAACACCATTCGCACGGTCGGGAGCGTGATCGACGGTCCCCATGGCCTCCACGACGTCGTGCTGAGCCTTCCGTCCGTTGTCAACTCCCGCGGCGTCGAGAGGGTCCTGGAGCTCAACCTGACGCCGGAGGAACTGGCCGGTCTCAAGGCCTCCGCCGAAGCCGTCCGGCTCGTCATCGAAGAAATCAAGGATCTGTAGGGAATAGAGTCCAGTATTCGGCAAGGCATTCCGAAACAAAAGAGAAGCGGCTCCGTGAAGACGGGGCCGCTTCTTTTCCAGTCCTATGGAGTAGAACAGGTGATCATCCCCCACCCGTCCCTCAGGGGAGATCCAGCAGCAGATAGCCGTCGATGCTGACGTTCTGGACGGTCACGACGCCGGACGACCGGATGAAATTGCCGTTGAGGTTTCTGGCGACGAAGGCGACCTTGATTCCGCCCGAATCCGATATGCGGGTCAGATCAGCGGTCGGCAGGGGTGTCTCTCCATTCAAGTTGTCTGGGTTCGCGGCGATGATCTCGGCGGCGTAAGCGGCCATGTCGATGTCGGTCAGGCGCTTCCCGTCCTTCCAGACGGACAGGGTCATGGAGGGTCCGTCCACCGTCGTCGTAACACCGACCGCCGCGGGGCTCGACCCCTTGGAAGCTGTGGGGTCCAGGTAGGCGGATATCGGTACGAGGATATCGTATCCGGAGATGTCGAGTTGGGCATTGTTCGCGAGGTCCGAACTGAAATTGAAGTAGGCCTGCACTTCGTCTGGATTTCCTCCAGGAACAGAGGTGGTGGAGATACCGAGCTGTGAGACGGCAGCCTCGGCGGATGGCAGGTCGGCAGGCAGCACGCGCAGCGCGGTCAATCCGTAGCTTCCGGCGAACCGGGAGGCGATGGAGTCCAGGGAATTCTGGTCCTCTGCACTGAAAGCGGGAGGGGTGGCAGGGAGGACCAGCGTACCTTCGTCCACGAGGGAATACTTCTCGAGGATCGTGGTGAAGCGAGCGTTCTGGGACCACTTCGTGATGGAGAATACGCTCAGCGGGCCGACCACGGCGATCACGGCCACGAGGGCGAGAGTCGCTGGAATCAACGCAGGACTCCTGTAGGGGGTCTTCGAACGCACGGCGAACAGGACGGTGACGGCGATGACCCAGAGGCCGGCGATCGCGCCGAGGTATCGCGGCTCCGTGAATCCGTAGGCGAAAATCCGGATTCCCAGGGAGAACATCATCATGGCCTCGAGGGGCAGGAGCACGAAGGGCATCCAACGCGAGAACAGGTCCGCGAAGCGCGACTTTTCCCGAAGGGGGATGATGGCGATCAAAACGAGCAGGACGATAGCGGCGTACCAGAAGACCAGATTGAACACCATGTTCACGGGCATCGTGAGAGTGAATAGGATCTTGAGGAGGTAGCCGTAGAGGATGAAGGTATAGACCGAGGCGATGGGGGCGATGATGTAGAGGCCGAGGACCTTGATGAAGAGGGAATATTCGCGCTGCTGGGCTTCGTGGTCCGGGCGGGGGATTCCGGAGAGGAAGAAGACCGGTGCGAAGACGGCCCAGGTCGCGGCGACGATGTCGATGTAGATCTTCGAATCCACATGGAGAACAAAGAGAAGGTCCGCAGCGGCGATGACGCCACAGATTCCGCCGTAGATGGCGTTGGTGAAGATGGAGGTGATGAGGATCCGGAAGAAGAGCTGGATCTGCTCGGTGACGAACCGCGGTCGGGAGACGAGTCGTGGGATGGCGATGAAGAGGAGAACCGATGCCAACCCCAGTCCGGCGACACGCCCGGGTACGACCAGCCCACCGCCCGCTTGCCAGTCCGATGTGAGGAAGAGCCCGAACAAGGCGAGGGCGGCGGCCGTAGCGGTCTGGGAGAGTGCGCGGAGGAGGCGCATCGGACGTTCGTCCCCCTTGCCCGCGAGACGTTCGACAAGAAGCGTGACGGCGGCGGAAAGCGGAAGACCGAGGCCAAGGGTCATCGCTGTGCGTGCGAGGAAGTCCTCGACTTCCTTCGGGAGGGTCCCGGCGTGGTTCATGTAGATGGTGATGACGCCGAGGGTCAGGGCGTAGAGCAGCGTGGAAGGAAAGCGGAGGGCGACTTGCGCGAAAGCGAGACGGGTTTTTTGGAGAACTCTGGCAAGGAAGCTTTTCATGCCCATGAGGACCTCGTTTCTGTCGGCTGGGAGGCCGAAGGTGTGTGGAAGTGTTGGACCGATTATACCTCATTGTTTTGACATGCAAAGCATCCTGTGTGACAATCGAGTCGTTGGGGATCCAAAGACGGGTCGAGAACTAGACCGCTTTGGTGAGGTCAGCTCCAGGACAACGGAGACGTAGGTCGGCGAGGAACCCTTCGCGATCGAGCGGGGATATCAGGGTGATCTGGAAGGCTTTCGCGCCGTAGCGGATCTCCAGCCGGTCCCGGGAGAGTGCGGCCGAAGACAGCATGTTGCTTGTCGCGCGAACCGTCAGGATCCTGTCGAGACGGAGACTCTCCTTGAAAGGTCCTGTATGGGAGACGAGGAAGTCACCGACGAATTCGTAGTAGGTGCCGAGCCAGATCCAACCCATCAGGATGGCCAGCAGGAGCGTGATGGAGCCCGAGACCAGCAGGGCGGAGAGGTCCTCGAGGCCGGCGAACACCGAAGCGGCTCCACTGACGAACACGGTGGACCAGATCAGGACGGCGAAGACACCATCCTTCTTGGAATCGTAGCGGGTAGAGGACGGCAGCGTCATGGATATCACCTCCTGTCCCCATCATAGCAGAGGAGAGTCCACATGAGATATGCGCTCGTCGGTTGCGGCAAGGTCGCGGAAAAGCACTTGAAAGCCGCACTCGCCCATAAGGGGCGCCTCGAGATCGTCGCCCTCGTCGACCGGGATCCGAAGGCACCGGCCAGACTGCTCGACCGCTGCAAGGTAAACCATTCGGTCCGCTCGAGAATCACCCTCTTCGAGGATCATGCTGAGATGCTCCTCGCTGCGAAACCCGAGATCGTCGCCATCACGACGCCGAGCGGCACCCATGCCGCCATCGGCATCGACGCCATCTCGGCCGGCGCCCATGTCCTCGTCGAGAAGCCCCTGACGCTCGACCTCGCCGACGCGGACCGTCTTCTAGACGTCGCCCGCGGTTCGGATCGGCGCATCGCCGTAGGCCATATGTACCGCTTCTTCCCGATGGTCGACCTCCTGAAGGCGGACCTCGACGCCGGCCGCTTCGGCCGCGTCCTCTTCGGCGACGTGAAGGTCCGATGGGGACATGGTCAGGACTACTACGACCAGGGAGCCTGGCGCGGCACCTGGGCTGCCGACGGCGGTGCCCTCATGAACCAGAGCATCCATGCCTTCGACCTCATGACCTGGCTGATGGGTCGCTCGCCAAGGGCCGTTGAGGAAGTGTCTGGAACCATCGCCCGCATGGACCGGGTCATGGAAGCCGAGGACTACGGCGCCGCCGTCCTGCGATTCCATGACGGAGCCATCTGCATGCTCGAAGGCACGACGCTCACAGACCCGCACCGCAAGGAGGCGTCCTTTTTTCTTCAGTGCACCGGCGGTTCGATCCGCGCCGGACTTTACAAGGGCATCCCCAGAGTCGAGATCCGCGACGCCTCAGGAAAGAGTCTCCTTGGCGGATACCTGCGGCGCTGGTTGGCGCTCTCCCTCCGGACACCATCGGGCCGAATGTCCCTGAGAAATCTGAAGAACGCCCACACGGCGCTCTACGGAGATTTCCTCGACTCGGTCCGCGACGGGCGCAGCCCTCGAGCGGACGGCGCATCCGGGCGCGACGCGTTGGAACTCGTCCTCGCCATCTACCGCTCCGCGTCGACCCGCGGCACGGTGGCGATGCCCTTGGAAGAGGGATCGACACGGGAAATGAAGGGGTTCTTCGAGCGCTGACGACAGCGACCCCACCGACCGAAGGAGGTTCACCATGCAAGCACCGTCTTCCTCGGATCATCCGAAATCCAGCCCTGCCGGAAGGCTCCTCCCCTGGCTCTGCGCCATCGGATTCCTCTGCGTCCTCGTCGTCAACTCCCTTTCCGCCGCTCTGCCCCTCAATGGCCGGACGCCCGGCGAAATCTCGGACTCCTTTCCCAACCTCTTCGTGCCCGCCGGTCTGACATTCTCCATTTGGGGCCTGATCTACATCGCACTGGCCGTCTTCACGGTCCGCCAGTTCCAGTCCCGTTCCAACACCGCACGTACGGGCTGGCTCTTCATTCTCTCCTGCGTGGCGAATGTCGCTTGGATCTTCCTGTGGCACTACGGTCAGGTAGCAGGTTCCCTCATCGCCATGCTCGTCCTGCTCGGTTCCTTGATAGCCCTCGACCGGGCACAGGATCCGAACCGGCACGTAACGCACGACCGTTCCACAACCTGGCTTTCAGTCGTTCCCATCCGTATCTACCTTGGCTGGATCTCCGTGGCCACCATCGCCAACGCGACGGCTTTGCTCGTGGACGTCGGATGGAACGGATTCGGCATCTCCGCCACCGCCTGGACGTTGGTCGTGGTGGCCGTCGCATGCCTCCTCGGCGTGGCCCGACTTCTCCTGCAACGGGACATCGCATACGCCTCCGTCGTGCTCTGGGCTTTCCTCGGTATCCTGATCAAGCACGTGGACTTCTTCAACGGGGAGTACCGCGGGATCATCGGAGGAGTCGTCCTTGGAATCCTGATTCTCCTGTCCGGCATCGCCAATATCGCCGTTTCGGCCTTGCGTGCTCCGCAAAGAAAGGGAACCACGAAATGAAGAAGCAACTCGATGGACTGGACCTCCTCCGCGGTATCGGCATCTTCGGTGTGGTGACGCTCCACGGCGCCTTCTACCACTTCGGCGGTCTGTATGGTCTCGATCTTTCGAACCCGCCTCCCGCCGTTACCGTCATAGGGTTCCTACTCATGTTCGCCGGACTCTTCGGCATCCTGAGCGGTCTCGTCCACGGGCTGTCCTACCACCGTCGTGCCGCGCTTCCCGGATTCGACCCCGTGAGGGCGCTGAAGCGTGGACTCGTCGCCGGCGCCTTCTTCCTTGTCGTAGCCTACGCCTACTTCCTCCTGACCGGTCCAGGCCTCGTTCACCTGTCGGAAGGCTTCATGGACGAATCCATCTTCGTCCACTTCATCCGCACCGGCATCCTTGCCGCCCCCAGCCTCGACCGACTTCTCTACGTCGACTCCCTCGTGATGATCGGATGCAATCTCGTCCTGCTTTCCCTCTACCAGTACGCGGAGACAAAGCTGGCCCCTCGCGTCCCCGCCGGCTTGCGCGCACACCTGCCCCTCTTCGCCGCGTTGGTCGTTTTCCTTCTCTCCCTCCTGCGCCTGCCCCTATACTCCGTCTATGTCGATGCCGTCGCCTCGGGGAATACGGTTTCCACCCTCGCCTTGAACTGGCTCGTGAACAAGAACAACCCGATCTTGCCGTACTTCGCCTTCGGTCTCTTCGGCACCTGGTGCGCAGCCCTCCTCGCCTCCTCAGGAGGTTTCGTCCGCTTCCGTCGATTCGTCGCACCCATGGGAGTCCTCTTCCTCGTCGTCGGGGTCGCGCTCTATGTGCTGCTGCCCGAGAGCATGCTCGAACGAAGCATCGATGCGCAGTGGTACGCCATCATGACGCTTCAGGTCGGTCTCTTCCTGCTCGTGGTGCTTGCCTTCCTTCGGACTGCGGATTTCCACCGGGACGGTTCGGAGAAGACGACTCGGACCCCCATGGCTTTTCTCTCGCGATACCTGACGCGCTTCGGCGTCGCCGGACTCACGGTCTTCTTCGTTGAAAGTCTCGTGAGCGAGGCGGTTTTCGGGCTCATCCGCCGCATCGACCCGAACTTCTCCCTCGATCTCGCCGGGGCGGTTCTCTTCGGATTCTGCCTGGCCGTTCTCTGGGGGTTCGTGCTGATGCTTTGGCAGCGCTCCGGATACCGGTTCGGCATCGAATATGCGTATACGAGGGCCGTGAAGCCCTTCGGTGGGAGCCAGAAGGCCCGGAAGCTGGCAGGCGGCAAGGAATGAACCCCTTCCGCTCCATCTTCGACTTCGTCAGGCTTCAACGCCACCTCTATCACGCCTCTCCGGCCTCGGTACGCACCATCCAACGGCGAGCCTTCCGTCGCATGCTGGATTTCGCCCGAGTCGAAAGTCCTTTCTACAAGGAGCTCTACTCCGGGCGCACCACCGACGAGGTCATCCGTGCTATCCCTCTGTTATCGGGACCGTTGGAAGCTTCGTCTTCCGCCTCTCCTCCCGAGTGGTTATCCGCGACCGTCATCGACAAGGCGACGATGATGGCCCGCTTCGACACCCTCAACACCGCCGGCCTCCGCCTCGTCGACGTCATGCCATGGGCCGTCGGCCGCGAACGCGCCAAGGAGTATCTCGGCTATTATGCGGATCGGTACGTCGTCGGGCTGTCCAGCGGAACATCTGGAAACAAGGGCATCTATGTCACGCCACGGTCGCTCACCGAACGCCTTCCCGCGGTCTTCCTCGCTCGAGGCGGCGTAGCGCTCCGCATGCTTCCCCTTCGCATCCTCTTCCTGCTGCGCGTCTTCAGTCAGGGGTTCGCCGACATCCGCGCCCCCTTGCTTTCGCTGCGATATCTCTCCACCATGACGGAGCCTGGATCGATCGTCGACCAGGCCCTATCGGACCGAACGAACGTCCTCATGGCGCCTCCCAGTCTGCTGCGCGTGCTGCTACCCCTGGCCGACCGGCTGAAGGGCCGGCTGACTCGGATCCTCTGTTATGCGGAGGTTCTGGAGGACGAGGAGAAAGATCGAATCGAGTCTGCGTTCGGCGCGCCCGTGGCGCAGATCTACCAGGCAAGCGAAGGCCAGATCGGAAGCCCCTGCCGTCTTGGAACGCTGCATATCAATGAGGACCTCGCACTCGTCGAACTCTATGACGACGAAGGCCACCCCGTGACGCAGCCAGGGGAGACGGCCTCGACGATGCTGGTGACGAACCTGGTCAACGACGTACAACCTCTGATCCGCTATCGCATGAACGATCGTGTCGAATTGGGCGGCCCCTGCGCCTGCGGCAGCTCCTTCCGGACACTGCGCCGGGTGCTCGGGCGCAACGACGATGTCCTCCAGATTCGAAGGATGACTCCAGACCAGGCCACGGGTGCGACTATTCGAGCCGTATTCCCGGACCTCGTCAGCCGTTGGATCATCACCACCGACGATTCCATCCGAGAGTTCCGCGTGACGGTTTTCACGCCCGATGCGCTGGAGGTCGTGCTCGACCTGCTTCCCGGGACGTCTGGAGCCGAAGCGGAGCGGGTCCGCGAAGCGATTTCCCTTCGCTTGCAGGAGGAGTTCGCCTTCTTCGATTCGATCGTACGGAACCTGTCCGTGCGCCTCGCTCCGATCCATCTGCCGCTCGCCATGCAGAAGTACCGCAGATTCGTGAACCTGACTCCGCGTCAGGCGCTGGAACGGGCGTTGGTACGCATCGCCCGTTCCTTTGCAGCAGCAGGGGTATCCTGGGGTGTCTGCTCATCGATGCTTCTGGCCCTGCGAGGACTTCCCGTCGAACCCCACGACATCGACCTCCTCGTCTCGAACGACGGCTTCGAGGCGGCCTGCAGCGCCCTGGAGTGGCTCGGGGGGATGAAGTCGCCTGCACGCGTGGAAACGCAATCCATTTACGGCACACGGAGATTCGCCGAATACGAGATCGACGGCGTCGATGTGGACGTCATGGCCGGACTCGTCGTGATCGGGCCTTACGGCGAATATGATTACGAATTGACGGAAGGTTCCATCGACCGCATGGTTCCCATGCCTGAGACGGCCGGAAACGAAGCCGAGGCAGGTTCGGCCCCGTTCGTCCCGCTGACGAGTCTCGAGGACTGGTTCGTGCTCTATCAGTTGATTCCCGGCCGGGCCGCCAAGGTCGATATCATCGAGCGTGCCCTGAGGGAGGAACCCCCGACAG
>CAZOHH010000007.1:0-29599 GCA_964579735.1 uncultured Oscillospiraceae bacterium
GAAGTTCCGCAGGACGCGTTCATGAGCGTTCTGAAACTCGATGACTGATTCTTCTTCGTCACCCTTGTTCCGCTATGCATTGCGGGATCCGTTGCGTATAATGTCCTTGATGCGGGCGTGGCGGAATTGGCAGACGCGACGGATTTAGGTTCCGTTACAGAGATGTGTGGGGGTTCGAGTCCCTTCGTCCGCACCATCAACTTAGGAGGAGACCGATGAAGAAGATCTGCGAGGTCCTGGCGGCCACCCCCCTCTTCGAGGGGATCGACCACGAGGTCTTCGGCGAGCACTGTGGAAAGACCAGCCTGCGCATCGTCTGGAAAGGCGAGATGCTCGCGGTCGAGGGTGACGAATGCAACGGCATCGGCATCGTCCAGGAAGGTCAGCTCGCCATGCAGAAGTACACGAGCGGCGGAGACTGCGCGACACTCGGGCTGATGGGCCCAGGCGAGATGTTCGGCGAGTCGTTGCTTTTCGGCCATACGAAGATGTATCCCGTGACCATCGAGGCCGTGACCAACTCCCGCGTACTGATTCTTCCGAAGGAGACGGTACTCGAACTGCTCGACGCGAACCCGAAGATCATGAAGAACTTCCTCGCCATCATGTCCGACCGCGTCTGCATGCTGAACCGTCGGATCACCCTCCTCTCCCAGAAGACGCTGCGCCAGAAGATCGCTTATTATCTTCTCGAACTGTGGCAGGAACAGAAGATCCGCGACAGGGGAGAGAAGGTACCGCCCTGCATCCAGCCCACCGGAGACCCTCAGGAGATCATTCGACTGAAGGAGCCGATGAAGCCCGGTCACCGCGTGCTCTCCACTCCGGCGGTCGAACTGCCGGTCTCCAAGGAGGTCGTCGCACGGCTCCTATCGATGCCTCGTCCATCACTCTCCCGTGAACTCATCAGCATGGAGGGGGACGGCTTGATCAAGGTGAGCGGTCGTGTGATCTGGCTCGTCGACGTGGCATCGTTGGAGCGCGGCATCCTGGAGGGATTCAAGGTCTCCACCGACGAGGATTGATCTCCATTCTTCCGTCTTCCCCCGGTCCATATGAAGATTTCTTTCCGTGGGGTATTCCCCCTGGAATTGATTATTGGTATGATTCCTTCATATTCCAGGAACGGCCCATGGATCGAGGAAGAGAATGCACTCTTTGAAGAAAAGGATTCTCGAGGAAGGACGTCTCATCGGAGACGATATCCTCAAGGTGGACAGCTTTCTCAACCACCAGATCGACCCCGTCCTCATGGAGGACATCGGGGCCGAGTTCGGTAGGCGGTATTCCGGAGAGCGGATCACGCGCGTCCTCACGATCGAGACTTCCGGCATCGCTCCAGCCCTTTTCGCCGCCCTCGCGCTCAAGGTCCCGGTCGTCTTCGCCAAGAAGGCGGGTGCCCGTAACCAGGATACGTCCTGCTACCAGACTTCCGTTCATTCCTTCACCCGGGACAAGGACTACATCATACAGGTATCCAGGCGTTATCTTGATCCGCTCGACCGAATCCTGCTGATCGACGACTTCCTAGCGAACGGACAGGCCTTGATCGGACTCGCCGACATCGTCGCGCAGGCAGGAGCCACCCTGGTAGGCGCCGGAATCGTCATCGAAAAGGGTTTCCAAGATGGCGGTCGGCTCGCCAGAAGCATGGGCATACGGGTTGAATCCCTTGCCGTCATAAAGAAGATGTCTCAGGGCCAGATCACATTCGATCCATGAAAAGGGGGAAACAAGCATGACACTGAGAAGAATCGGCATCCTCGTCCTCGTCTTCACGCTCGTCCTCACGACACTCCTCGCCACTGGGTGCGACAGCGCGACTTCCACCAAGGTCAAGGTCGGCGTCATCTACATCTCCACCGTCGACGACGGTGGCTGGTCCCAGGCGCACAAGCGCGGCGTGGACGCAGCGATCGCAGAGATCGGTGCCGCCAAGGTCGAGATCATGGCGCTCCAGAGCATCGCCGACACCGATACGTCGGCCACCAATGCCGCCATCGACCAGATGGTCGCCGCCGGTTGCAAGATCATCTTCGCGACCAGCTTCGGCTACATGGATGCCGTCGCCGCCAAGGCCGTCCAGTACCCTGACGTCAAGTTCGAGCACTGCTCAGGATACAAGACCGCCGCGAACATGGACAATTATTTCGGCCAGATCGAGCAGCCCCGCTATCTGAGCGGAATCGTCGCAGGCATGAAGACCACCACGGGCAAGATCGGCTTCGTCGCCGCGATGCCCCTGCCGGAAGTCATCCGCGGCATCAACGCCTTCACGCTGGGCGTCCTGTCCGTCAACCCGACCGCAAAGGTCTACGTCAAGTGGACCAATACCTGGTATGGCCCCGACATCGAGAAGGAAGCCGCCGTCTCCCTCCTGAACGAAGGCTGCGATGTCCTTGCCCAGCACCAGGACTCGCCCGCCGCCCTCAAGGCAGCCGAAGAGAAGAACATGTTCGGCATCGGCTATGACAACCCGATGGGCACACAGGCTCCCAAGGCGTATCTGACCGCTCCGATCTGGAACTGGGGCGCCTACTATGCCAAGAAGATCAAGGCCGTCATGGCCGGGACCTGGAAGGTCGAACAGTATTGGGGCGGCATGAAGGAAGGGATGGTCGCGCTCGATACGCTCTCCTCCCTCGCACCGGAAGGCGCCCAGGCCAAGATCGATGTCGTGACCGTGGAACTCAAGGCCAAGGGCAACGACTATATCTTCAAGGGTCCCTTGAAGGACCAGACCGGTGCAGTGAAGGTCGCCGAAGGTTCTACGATGTCCCGTGACGACCAGATGGGCATGTTCTGGTTTGTCGAAGGCGTCGTGGGAGAGATTCCCGCGGCCTGATCCCTCATTCCGAAACGGGAGGGCCTGCCGTCGATCGGCAGGCCCTTCGCTCATTCCCAGAAGGCGGCGCCGTCCGAAATGGACGGTGCCGCTCCGGCATCACGAAGGAGACCCTCCGCCCATGCCGTATGTACGTCCAGAGACGGATTCGACCGAGCGCAGGAGGATCGACCCCGCCATAGAGATGGAGGGAATATCCAAGGCCTTCGGGAGCGTCCAGGCCAACCATGACATCCGCTTCTCCGTACGGCACGGCGAAATCCATGCGCTCCTCGGTGAGAACGGCTCCGGCAAGAGCACCTTGATGAACATCCTCTCCGGAATCTATCTTCCGGATTCGGGAACCATCCGGTTGCGTGGCCGTGAGGTCGTGTTCCACTCGCCTCGCGATTCCATCGACCTCGGCATCGGAATGGTGCATCAGCATTTCAAGTTGGTAGAACCCATGAGCGCCTGCGACAACATCTCCATGGGAATGGGGAAGGGGCTTCTTTCGGACCGAAAGGGAGTCGTCGCACGAATCAAGGAATTCTCACGGCGTTTCGGCATGGACCTGGACCTCGACAAGCGCATCGTGGATATGGCCGTCGGTGAGAAGCAGTCTGTGGAAATCATGAAGGTCCTGTATCGGGGGGCGGACATCCTCGTCCTCGACGAGCCCACCGCCGTGCTGACCCCCCAGGAAATCGAAAGCCTGTTCTCCATTCTCCGTCGCATGCGCGAGGAGGGGGCCTCCATCGTCTTCATCAGCCACAAGCTGAACGAGGTCATGGAGCTCTGCGACCGCGTGACGGTCTTGAGAAAAGGGGAGACCATCGGCACCATAGCGGTCGCTGAATCGAATCCACTGCAGTTGATCGAGATGATGGTCGGCCGTGCGGTAGACCTGTCCATCGAGCGTCCACCCATAAGCGGCGACGATATCTGCCTCTCCGTCCGGGAACTGACGCTGCGCGGTTCGGACGGCGTCAAGAAGCTCGACGGCGTCTCGTTCGACCTGTTCCATGGAGAGATCCTGGGGGTGGCAGGCCTTGCCGGATCAGGGCAGAAGGAACTCTGCGAGAGCATAGCCGGTCTTGTTCGTCCGGATGCAGGGCGGATTCTGTTCCATGAGCGCGACATCGTCGGGCGTTCTCCCCGTGAAATCATCCGCATGGGCATCAGCATGAGCTTCATCCCCGAGGATCGACTCGGCATGGGTCTCGTCGCATCCATGGACATCGCGGACAACATCATGCTCAAGGACTACGCCCTCTACGGCGGATTCCGCCTGGACCGGCAGAGCGCCCGCCGCAAGGCGACCTCCATCGTCGAGCGGCTGTCCATCAGCACGCCGAGCATCTTCCACCCCGTTCGCAAGCTATCGGGGGGGAACATACAGAAGGTCATCCTCGGCCGGGAAATCGATCTTTCACCGAAACTCCTCGTCACGGCCTATGCGGTCCGAGGACTGGACATCAACTCCTCCTATACCATCTATCACCTTCTGAACGAGCAGAAAAAGAAGGGGGTCGCCATCCTATACGTCGGAGAGGATCTCGACGTTCTCCTGGAACTCTGCGACCGTGTGATGGTGCTCTGCGGAGGTAAGCCGACGGGAATCGTCGATGCGCGCACGGCCACGAAGGAACGCATCGGGCTCATGATGACCGGCATCTCGGAAGCCCGTGGCTACCAACGCAGCCTGTACGAGGAGGTGCCGAGATGATCAGGATCGTCCGAAAGGAAGACACCATCGGCTGGAAAGCCTTTCTCGTGCGCATCGCTTCGATTCTGGCTGCGCTCGTCGTATCCGGCATCGTCGTCGCCGTCCTCGGTTATGACCCGTTCAGAACCTTCGGGGCAATGGTCAACGGCTCCTTCGGGTCCTCCTATGGACTCCTGAACACGGTCGTCATCGCCGCGCCTCTCGCCATGACCGCGCTCGCCGTGTCGGTCGCCTTCAGCATGAAGTTCTGGAACATCGGCGCGGAAGGTCAGATCGTCATGGGAGCTTTCGCCGCTTCCGCCGTTGCGATGAACCTGCCCGATGGTACTCCTTCTTTCGTGGTGATTCTGCTTTCCTTTCTCGCGGGCATGGCCGGCGGAGCCGTCTGGGCGCTGATTCCGGGATTGTTCAGGGCGTACATGGGTACGAACGAGACCCTCTTCACCCTGATGATGAACTATATCGCCATCCAATGGGTCGTCTTCCTCCGATGTCTGTTGTGGAAGGACCCGGATTCGCATGGGTTTCCCATCATCGCGGCGATTCCGCAGGCGGCTTTCCTGCCGAAGGTCTTCGGCGTCCATATCGGGTGGATTCTCGCGCTCCTCCTCGCCGCGGCCACCTATTATTTCCTGCGCTCGACAAAGCTCGGATATGAGATCCGAGTCGTCGGCGAAAGCGAGAAGACCGCGCGCTATGCCGGCATGGATGTGCGCAAGGTGATCCTCGTCGGTGTCCTGGTCTCCGGAGCCGTCGCTGGGTTGACCGGAGCGGTCAAGCTCATGGGCGTCGCTCATACCCTGTCGGAATCGATCGGCGGCGGCGACGGTTTCACCGCCATCATCGTCGCCTGGTTGTCCAACCTGAACGCGCCTGCGATCGTCGTCACCTCCGTCCTCTTCGCCGCCCTCAAGCAGGGGGCCATGGCGATGCAACTGACCGTCGGTTCTCCATCGTCCCTGTCGGATGTCATCATGGGACTGATCCTCATGGCCGCGCTCTCCACTGAATTCTTCCTCCGATACCGCATCGTCCGCGACAGCCCGGCGAAGCCGCACGCGAGGGAAATCGCTGGTACGGGCTCGACTCTACCCGGGAAGGAAGGCGGTTGACATGGAACCGACCGGAACCGCCATGATGGTCGCCCTTTTCTTCGCTTCCGCGATCCGCATCAGCATCCCGCTTCTGATCGGCACGCTTGGCGAGACCCTGACGGAGAGGAGCGGCCACCTCAATCTCGGAGTCGAGGGAATGATGCTCCTCGGAGCTTCGACCGGATTCTTCGTCGCCGTCCATACGCAGAGCGTAGTCCTCGCCATGCTGGCCGCCATGGCCGGCGCTGGATCCGGAGCGCTGCTCTATGCATTGCTGACCGTGACGTTTCGCGCGAACCAGGTCGTCACGGGACTGGCCCTCACGATCTTCGGCGCCGGCGTCGCGAACACGCTGGGCAAGTCTGTCACGAACCAGAACACACCCCAGAACATCCGAGACCTTTTCGCCATGCAGCCCCTCCATCTCGACCTGTCCGCCGTTCGCGACATACCCTTCCTCGGTCCTGTCGCCGAGTTTGTCGACACTGCCTTCCTTCAGCACAATATCTATGTCTATGGAGCCTTGCTAGGCGCCGCAGGCCTCGCGTTCTTCCTCTATCGCACCCGTGCCGGACTCCATCTGCGTGCCGTCGGGGAGAATCCGGCGGCCGCGGACGCATCTGGCATCCGGGTCGTCGCGACCCGCTACGGAGCGATCGTCGGAGGCGGAATGCTCTGCGGTCTCGCCGGTCTCTACATGCCGTTGGTCCACATCACGACCTGGGTGGAGAACATCACCGGAGGGCGAGGATGGATCGTCGTCGCCCTCGTCATCTTCGTTCGCTGGGACCCGCTCAAGGCGATCCTCGGAGCCTTTCTCTTCGGGGCGCTGGAAATCATCGGCTTCCGACTGCAGGCATTTCCCCAACTTTCCGGCTCCATATTGTTCTCGCAATACATCATCGACATGTATCCTTACATCATGACGATCCTGGTCCTGATTCTCGCCAATTCCCGAAAGAAGAACGGATGGTCCGGACCTGGTGCTCTCTCTGTCCCATATTTCCGAGAAGAGCGCTGACCGTGCAGGAGGCCGATGGAAAGGGTATAATTCTTTCCAAAGGGAGGAGCCCCAGATGCTGACCGAGCTTTCCGCCTTCGCCGGGACCGCTGTGTTCTGGACCGAAGCCGGACGTTTTCTGACAGACCTTTTCGACAGCCTCGCCAGCGGTATCCTCTTCTTCGGAGGACCCCTCGATATCGTCCGTGCGGCGGCCGACATCCTCGTGACGACGTTCGTCTTGTACTTCGTCCTTCGCCTGATGCGCGACTCGAGAGCCTGGCAGCTCGTCAAGGGGATCATTCTGATCCTCGTGTTTGCTCAGATCTGCGTCCTTCTCGGACTTTCGACCGTCGGATTCCTCCTTGGAAATACACTGTCCGTCCTTGCCATCGCCTTCGTCGTCGTGTTCCAACCCGAGCTTCGACGGGCGTTGGAGACGGTCGGACGCAGCTCGCTATCCATCCTGGCAGGCGCATTGATCGAAGACAGCCCACAATCCGCCCACTCCGTCCACAACGTCATCGAAGCGGTGGTACGAGCCTGCGACAAGATGTCCGACGAACGAACCGGGGCGCTGATCGTGATAGAACGCGATACCCGCATGGGAGAACTGGCAGAACAGGAGAATTCGGTCGTCCTGGATTCGGCGGTATCCTCAGCGCTCCTGCTCCAGATCTTCTACAAGGGTTCCCCTCTGCATGACGGAGCCGTCCTGATTCGAAACGGACGCATTCTTGCGGCCCGTTGCCACATTCCTTTGTCGGACAACCTTCACCTGCGCCGCGATTACGGCACGCGTCATCGTGCGGCGGTCGGCGCGAGCGAGATGGGAGATGCGATCGCCGTTGTCGTCTCCGAAGAGCGAGGCACGATTTCCGTCAGCTTCGAGGGCCGGCTATTTGCCATGGAGAATTCGGACTCCTTGCGCATTCTGTTGCATAAACTGATCGGCTCGAAGCAACCAGGCGTGATCACCAGCATCCTTCGCGGTCGCGGCACGACACACGAAGAACCGTCGAACGGCGTTCACGGCGTGCAGACCGTCATTCCGGACGAAGTCGCCGAGGCGGCCGACGCCGATCGCGTGGCTCATTCGACGAAGCCTATCTCGTCGGGCAAGGGTTTCCTCCAACGCCTTCCGAAGGGTCGCCAACTCCTGATGATCGTCGCATCCCTTGTGATCTCGACGCTCCTTTGGTTCTACGTCCAGGTGACAACGGACCCGGTGGAGACGAAACTCTTCACCGTACCGGTCACGATGCTGCAGACTCAAGGATTCGAAGACAACGGCCTGACAGTACTCACGGCAACGGAAACCGTCAGCGTCTCCGTCATGGCGCGACGAAAGAACCTGGACGGTCTTCCCGTGGAGGCCTTCCATGCGACGATGAACATGGAAGACGTCTTGGAATCGGGCGTACACCAGGTCCCCGTCGAAGTTGGCATCGATGCGAAGGGATTCTACCGCATCACGGCGGTCGCACCCTTTTCGGCAACGGTCAAGCTCGGACCTCCGGCCCAGACGGGAACGAACTGACGTGACGGAACCGCTCTCCGGACGCATCGTCATCAGAATCGCCGACTTGACCTTCCCGCTTGATTCGGCCGATGCGTACGGCATCCGTCCGGCAGAACTCAGCGCCGCCGTCAACCGGAAACTTGGCCTTCCGGTTTCCTTCTCTTCCTCCCCTCGGGTTCTTCGCATTTCCGTGGATGCACGTAAGAAGTCCGACATCCGACTCGTCTGCATGGTCTCCTGCCAGCTGACTTCGAACCCTGTTGATTCTTCGCGCATCGCCAGAATCCCAGGCGTTTCGGTGGAGGCCCTGACGGTCGACTGTACCGACGCTGACCCATCCAGTCTCCAGCTGATGCCACGGTTGCCACCAGACCGATATGGTCGCGTCCATCGTCCCATCGTCGTCGGCATGGGACCGGCGGGCCTCTTCGCCGCGCTTCTTCTCGCTCGCGCAGGTCTTTCCCCGATCGTGGTCGAGAGAGGACCTGACATCGGGGAAAGAACGCGCAAGGTCGCCATGCAATGGAAGACCGGTGAAACCGAAGCCGACTGCAACGTTCAATTCGGAGAAGGGGGCGCCGGCGCATTCTCGGACGGGAAGCTCACGACCCGGATCCACGACGCACGTTGCGCGGCCGTCCTTGCAGAATTCGTCGCAGCCGGCGCTCCACCGGAGATACTCTACCGCGCGAAGCCACATATCGGCACGGACCGTCTGGAGTCGGTCGTCGCGAACCTACGGGAATCCATTCTGCAATCAGGCGGGTCGGTGCGATTCCACACCCGGTTCGAGAGCCCAGTCTTCCAAAACGGGCATCTGGCGGGTGCGGTCCTGAGGGATCTGCAATCCAATGAGACGGAGACGATTTCAACCGATGCCCTGGTCCTGGCTCCTGGCCATAGCGCTAGGGATACCTTCGAAAGTCTAGCCCTCCTCGGCGTAGCCATGGAGGCGAAGCCTTTTTCCATTGGCGCACGCATCGAGCATCCGCAGCAACTCATCGACCGGGTCCAGTTCGGGTCCGCAGCGGGCCACCCCGCTCTCGGTCACGCCGAATACCAGTTCAATGAAAGTACGGGCGGTCGGACCGTCTATACCTTCTGCATGTGCCCGGGCGGTATCGTCGTCGCCTCAGCCTCCGAACCCGGGACCATCGTGGTCAATGGGATGAGCCGTTTCGGACGCGACGCAGCGAACGCGAACAGCGCCCTCGTCGTCTCGGTCACGCCACAGGATTTCGACGGAGTCGATGCCTTGGCAGGCGTACGCTTCCAGAGGACCTGGGAAAAAGCCGCATTCCGGGCAGGAAGGGGAGGGGCTCCGATCCAGCGCGTCGGCAGGCTTCTTGGTCGCATGGATACGGGGCATGCCGTCGAGCCCTCCTACACGGGACCCGTTCACGAAACGGAACTCAGCGAGTGTCTCCCTGGTTTCGTCATCGAAGGAATGAAGGCTGGAATCCTTGCATTCGAACGTAAGCTACCGGGATTCGCCATGTCGGGGGCTCTGCTCACTGGTGTGGAGACACGAACCTCGTCCCCTTTGCGCATCCTCCGGGATGATTCCTGCCAATCCGTTTCACATCCAGGTCTCCATCCTTGCGGCGAAGGTGCAGGGTACGCAGGTGGAATCATGAGTGCCGCCGTCGATGGCATACGCGTCGCCGAAGCCATTCTCTCCAGAAGCGAAGTTCCCGTCACAGTGCGGTCTGGTATAATCGTTGGGGAATCCACTACGCCACCCTCAGGAGGTTGACATACATGCCAAGACTTTTCGGAACCGACGGGGTGCGTGGAATCGCGAACCGCGAACTGACCCCGGAACTCGCATTCCGTCTTGGTCGTGCAGGGGCGCATGTCCTCGCTGGGGAAACGCTCCACCGTCCTCGCTTCCTGATCGCCGACGACTCCCGCATCTCGTGTGCCATGCTCGAGTCCGCACTGGTCGCGGGAATCTGCTCGGCAGGCGCCGATGTATCCTTGTGCGGCATGCTTCCGACGCCAGGACTCGCCTACCTGACCCGCTCCCTCGGATTCGACGCCGGCGCGATGATCTCCGCTTCCCACAATTCCTATGAATTCAATGGCATCAAATTCTTCCAGAGGGATGGGTTCAAATTGCCGGATGCCGTCGAGGATCGAATCGAGGCCCATCTGAACGACAACGGTTCCCAGGAGGACGAGGACCGCCCCGTCGGTCAGCAACTGGGAAGACGGTCACGGTTGTCCGAGTCTTCAGAACTGTATGAAGCGCACCTCCGCGCCTCCTCCACTCGGGACATCAAAGGCTTGACCGTCGTCGTGGACTGTGCCAACGGGGCCACTTCCGCCATAGCACCAGCCCTTTTCGCATCTCTGGGTGCCCATGTCCATGCGATCGGCGACAAGCCGGATGGAATCAACATCAACGACCGATGCGGTTCGACGCACTTAGGTGCACTTTCCGAAAAGGTCCTCGAGGTCGGAGCCGATCTGGGTGTCGCCTTCGATGGGGACGGAGACCGGATGCTAGCTGTGGATGAGAACGGCGCCCCAGTCGATGGCGATCGAATGCTCGCGATTCTCGCGCTTGATATGAAGCGCAAGGGACAACTCACCGATAGCACACTCGTCGCAACCGTCATGTCCAACATGGGGCTTGACCGCTTCGCCGAACGAGAAGGCATCCGGCTCGTCAAGACGGACGTCGGTGACCGCTACGTACTGGAAAGCATGCGGGAAGGCGGCTTCCGAATCGGTGGCGAACAGTCGGGGCATGTCATCCTGCTTGATCACGCCACGACCGGTGACGGAATCCTGACCGCTCTCCGTCTCCTCGACATTCTCAAGCTTTCCGGGCTGAGTCTTTCCAATACCGCCTCCATCATGAGGGTATACCCCCAGGTCATTCGAAACGCGCGTGTCCCGAACACGGTGAAACACAGGGTCCTCGCCGATGACGGAATAGTTCGAGCGTGTGCCGGAGCCGAGGCTGCGCTCAAGGGCCAGGGCCGTCTGCTCGTCCGTCCCTCGGGTACGGAACCGAGCGTCCGCGTGATGCTCGAAGGGGAGGACCGGGATACCATCGCATGCCTTGCCGACGGTCTCGTTCGGGAGATCGAACTTCGTTTCGGTCACGCTTCGGCATCCATGGAAGGGCAGGACTCATAGATGTGCGGAATCGTCGGCTATATCGGATCGCAACACGCCCTTCCCATTCTGATCGGAGGCTTGAACCGTCTCGAATACCGCGGCTACGATTCCGCAGGCGTCGCCTTTACCTGTGGGGGTGAAATCGACGTCATCAAGCGAAAGGGCCGGTTGATCCGCCTCGAGGAAGCCTTGAAGGAAATCTACGGTCCGGACCTGACCTCCGGCAATATCCACCTCGGCATCGCGCATACCCGTTGGGCCACTCACGGAGCACCGAGCGATGAGAACTCCCATCCGCACTTGTCCGGCAATGGCCGCATCGCAGTCGTCCACAACGGCATCATCGAAAATTATCTGGAGATCAAGAGGTCCTTGACCGCACTCGGGTACAAATTCGTCTCCGAGACCGACACCGAGGTCATCGCGCACCTCGTCGAACACCATTATTCAACGGATTGCGATAGGAACCTTCTGGCTGCCGTGCAGCGCACCTTGGGCGAACTCGAAGGGTCCTATGCACTCGGCGTCGTATCTGCCGACGAACCGGATACCTTCGTCGCCGCCCGCAAGGATAGCCCTCTCGTCGTCGGACTCGGCCTTCATGGCAATTTCATCGCCTCCGACATTCCTGCGATTCTCGAGCATACGCGCGAAATAATGATCCTCGAAGACCGCGAGGTAGTGGTTCTTCGCGCGGATGGCGTGCAGATCTTCGATTCTCTTGGTCACCGCGTAGCACGTGAACCCTTGCATGTGGACTGGGATATCGAATCCGCTGAAAAAGGCGGCTATGAGCATTTCATGATGAAGGAGATGAACGAAGAACCGAAAGCGGTACGCGATACGCTCGCTCCCCGCATCCGAGACGGTGCGGTCCGTCTCGACTCGATCCATCTCGAACCGGCCGACATGGCCCGATTCGACAGAATCCACATCATCGCCTGCGGCACCGCGTATCATGCCGGATGTGTCGCAAAGCACGCGATCGAGTCGTTGTGCCGCATCCCCGTCGAGGTCGACGTCGCCTCCGAATTCCGTTATCGCGATCCGATCGTGAGTGACCGTTCCCTCGCCATCATCATCAGCCAGTCCGGAGAGACCCTCGACACCATGGCCGCGATGCGCGAAGCCAAGAGGCGAGGCGCACGAACGCTGGCCGTCGTCAATGTCGTCGGCAGCTCGATCGCGAGGGAGGCGGACGATGTACTCTATACGATGGCGGGACCCGAAATCGCAGTGGCCTCGACGAAAGCCTACAATACCCAGCTGGCCGCCATATACCTGCTCGCCTTCCGCTTAGCCGTCCTCTCTGGGCGGATGAGCGAGTCGGAATGTTCCGTCTGGACGGAACGGCTGCTCCAGCTTCCGGAGGGGCTCGAGAAGATCCTGTCCTCGCGATCCGTTCTTCAGCGGTTCGCAGCAGAACACTTCAATGCGAAAAGCGTCTTCTTCATGGGTCGTGGTCTCGACTACGCCCTTTCGATGGAAGGTTCGCTCAAGCTGAAGGAGATCTCCTACATCCATTCGGAGGCCTACGCAGGAGGGGAACTGAAGCATGGGACCATCGCCCTCATCGAGGAAGGCACGCTGGTCGTCTGTCCATTGACGCAACTCGGCCTTCTCGACAAGATGATCGGCAACATCCGAGAGGTCAAGGCCCGAGGCGCCGTCGTCCTCGGCATCGCCCAGGAATCGTGCGAAAAGGTCGACGAAGTGTGCGACGCAGTATTCCGCATCCCGGATGTGGATTCTCTGCTTGCGCCCCTACTCGCAGTTACTCCCATGCAGTTGTTCGCCTACTATGTGGCCGTGAACAAGGGCTGCGACGTTGATAAACCAAGGAATCTCGCCAAGAGCGTGACGGTTGAATAGGGGAGGCCGATGAAGAAGAGCGAAGGTCAGTCGCACCAAAGCCCTGCCGCCCCCTCAGGACCGAGCGGAGGGCGGAATCCAGCGGCAAAAAAGGCGAAGGCGAAGACTCGCGCGGTCCTTCTCATCGCGGTGGTCCTGTTGGCTGCCTCGAGTGTATACGGTATTGCGCGGTTCGGCCCCGAACCCCTCAGAAATTCAATCGATACGATCTGGTCGTCCTTGTTCGCCTCCCCGACACCCTCTCCAACACCTACGCCGAGTCCATCCCCCACTCCGACCCCGACTCCTTCGCCATCACCGACTCCGATACCCTCCCCGACATCGACTCCCGCACCGTCACCGACGTCTCTTCCAACCGTTACGCCGATTCCTGGCACGGCATCGAAACTGCCGGCCGTCAATACGGCGCCTTTGATCTATACGCCGGACCTGTCGAAATATACGACCGAAGCATGGAGGAACAGTGCCCAGCCGCTTCTTGGCATCACCGTCTTCGTCGATGCGGGGCATGGAGGCTATACGACGAAGATTCGCGACTCCGGAGCCGTCTATGCGGGAATTCTGGAAGCACCGATCAACTTCAAGGTCGCCGTACTGCTCCAGAAGGAACTGGAAGAGCGTGGTGCGACGGTCGTCATGACGCGGACCGAAGACGACCAGTTCAAATCGCTCCATTATCGAGTCGCTCTGTTGTCCCACTATGTCTTCCTCGACCACAGGAAAGCCGATGGGGCCGACATAACGCTTCTCGATCGGCTCGAGGCGCTCTTCACTCCCAGCATCACGCTCAATACCGATGATTTCTCGACCAATGGACGAAGCGTATACAAGGGTCTCGGCGCCCGTCCCGACCTCCGGACCATTCTCGACATCCAGAACCAGCACAAGGACATCGTCTTCGTCTCCCTGCACTGCAACGCGCTTCCGACAGCTACCTCCGTACATGGACTCGAAGTATATTGGGGAAGCCGCAACATCGTCTACAACGACGAGCGACATCTTGCGGCGGACAAGACCGTGAAGGACAAGTACCCGATCAATCCGTCGTATCAGTTCTATGACGACGCGGCTCGTCTCAGATTCGCGCAGTCGCTGAAATACGGAATCCTCGGCACCTGCATCGAATTGGAGAACACGAAGCTCGTGAACCACCAGATCGTCGAGGGCAACTACGCCGTGCTCCGCGAGGAGAATGTCGTGTCCGCGTTGGTCGAGATGGGATATCTGACCAATAAGACGGACCGGGAGAATCTGTTGAAGCCCGAATTCCAGCAGCGCGTCGCAGTTGGAGTCGCGGACGGCATCATCCGCTATTACTGCGGCTAAAGCAAAGGAGGACTACCCGATGGACGTTTCTCCCTTCCAGAAGATCCTCGACCTTCTGCCCTTCATCATTCCCCTTGTCGCCCTCCAATATGGTCTCATGATCTGGGCGCTGGTCGCGCTCTTCAAGGCGCAGAACCCTCCAAAGCTCTTCAACAAGTGGATCTGGTTAGCCATCATCGTTCTGGTGAATCTGGTAGGTTCGATTCTATTCCTCGCCATCGGCCGGAGCCAGGACGAATGAACGCGCTCGAGATCCGTGGTCTCGTGAAGCGATATGGTTCTATCGCAGCCGTCTCTGGGCTTGATCTCGATGTCCCGGCCGGTACGGTCTTCGGATTCCTGGGTCCGAATGGGGCAGGGAAGACCACGACACTCCGCATGGTTGCCGGTCTTTCGGCTCCGACGTCTGGAACCATCCGCCTTTTCGACCGCCCCGTGCACTTCGGATCCCACTCAGGACGTGAGCGCATCGGCTATCTGCCGGATGTTCCCGAATGCTACGCATACCTGAAGCCCGTCGAGTTCCTTCGTCTATGTGCCGATCTTTGTGACGTGGATCGAGCAATTCAGCGCGTCAGGATCCCCGAACTTCTGGAGCTCGTCGGTCTGGAAAAGGAGAAGCGCCGTATCGGAGGTTTCTCACGGGGCATGAAACAGCGTCTCGGGATCGCTCAGGCTCTCGTCAACGCACCGGACCTGGTCATGCTCGACGAACCCGCGTCCGCACTCGACCCGGCCGGACGCAAGGATGTGATGGACGTCATCGGTCGACTTTCGGAGCGCACGACCGTCTTCTTCTCCACCCATATCCTCGCCGATGTCGAACGGGTATGCGATCGCGTAGCCATTCTCGTCCAGGGGCGCTGCGTCGTCGAGGATTCCATCGATGGCCTCCGTCGCCGGTATGCTCTCGACGCCCATCGCGTCCGCTTGGCAGCCGCCTCCGATGGTATCCGGCGCGAGGAGGCCAACCGCTTCGCACTCCGCTTGTCCGTCCTTCCCTGGTGCGGCGGCGTTCAGGTACTACCGGAAGGGGATCTGATCGTGACCTACCGCGACCTTTCTGCCGCACAGCGCGGTATCCTTGTGGAAGCCGTAGGCCAGGATCTGCCGATCGAACGGTTCGAGCCGGTCGAACCCTCCCTCGAGTCGATCTTCATGAAGGTGGTGGGATCATGAGACGATTTCTGATCCTCTTCAAGAAGGAGATGACCGAGAACATCAGGCGACGCCGTTTCCTGATTCTCGTTCTGGTCTTCGTTTCCTTCGCCATCCTCAGCCCGATGAGTGCGAAGTACATGCCGGACCTTGTGAAGCTCATCCTCAGCACGACCGAGGCCGGTGGTCTCGATCTGACGATGCCGCCTCCGGTTCCCGCCGATTCCTATCTCCAGTTTCTCAAGAATCTGACGCAGATGGGCGTGCTCCTATACATGCTGCTTTTCATGGGTGCCATCACCGAGGAGAAGCGAAAGGGTAGCGTCGTGCTGATTCTCACGAAGGGGGTACCGCGATCCACGTTCCTGATGGCCAAGTTCGTCTCTTCGGCTTTCACGGTAGTCGCCGCCTATGCCCTGTCCTGCGTCGTTTTCCTCTACTATCACTGGCTGGCGTTCCAGACCGCTCCAGGAACAAGGGACCTTCTTGTTCTCTCTTCGTTTGCGGTCTTTCTCGTTCTCATGTCCGCCATGGCGTTGTTGGCAGGAACGTTGGCGAAAAGCACCGCGATGGCGGCGGTCGGGGCCATTGGCGGATACTTCCTCCTGTCCGCTCTGGCCATTCTTCCTGTCGTGAAGGATTACGCGCCGTCGGCGCTTTCCGATCAGGGCTACCTCATCATCCTGGGCAAGGCGGATACGGGCGATCTGCTCTGGCCGATCGCGACGACGCTGGGTCTCGCCGTTGTGCTGGTCGTCATCGCCCTGCTTTCATTCAGAAGGCAGGAAATCTAGAATCCGACCCTAGAGGGGTGTCGAATCAGACGTCCGGATCGTTGTCGTCGCCGAAGGGTTCGAGGTGGACGATGACGGAGGCGCCTTTGGCGATTTGCTCCTGGATATGCTTCTCGATATGGTGGATCAGCTCGTGCGACTCCTTGACGCTCATCCCGGGGTCCGTGAGGATATGCATGTCGATGAATAGAGAATCGCCGGTGCCGCGACTCCGGATTTCGTGGATACCTTTCACCTGTTCGAAGGTCTCTACGATCGCTCGGATCCGGTCGGTCTCGACGACTGCCTTGTCGACGAGGACGTTGCTGGCCGACTTGAGGATCTCGTAGGCGGCGAAGAGGATGAATCCCGCGACGACGAGGGAGACGATAGGGTCGACGACAGGAGGGAGGCCCAGCTTGATGCCGACGAGTGAAACCAGCACGCCGATGGATACGAAGATGTCGCTACGCGTGTGCATGGAATCGGAGATGAGGATGTAGCTCCCAAGACGACGACCGGATTTCAATTCGTACTGGCTGACGAATATGTTGATGCCGAGCGTGAAAAGCAGAGCCACGAGACTTTCAATGCTGATTTCAGGGACAACGGGGTCGGCGAATCTTCCGAAGGCATCCAGTACGACCTTGCCTCCGATGAAGGTCAGCATCACGGCGATGAATATGCCTGTCAACGTCTCCATCTTGCGGTGGCCATAGGGATGGTCCGCGTCCTCGGGTCGGGAGGCGAGGTAGATTCCGATCAAGCCGACGATGTTGGACGAGCCGTCCGTCAGGGAGTGGTAGCCGTCGGCGGTAAGGCTCGAGCTCTTTATCAAAGCGCCGACGACGATCTTGATGGCGGCTACGCCGAAGTTGGCGAACAGGATGATCCAGAGGATCCATCGGACCTGGCGGTAGTTGGACTTCTCCATTTGACAGTCTCCTCCTCGTGTCGCGTTGGTTTCCGGAGTCGAAAAAAGACCCGCGGTACGATACCTTCATCGTCCCACGGATCTCGATCCGCTGCTGAAACCAGCCCGGCCCGCACGGTGGATCCCGTCGGCCTGTTCTCATCCATGAAACCCGAAACAGGGGGGACTTGTCAAGTGCGGATTGCATCGGAGCGCCGGTCGCGCTAAGATGGGGCAGATGTTCGAAGGCCGCGCAAGCGGCGACAAGGAGGAAACATGACTACGAAAGCCGTATTGACCCTGAAGCAGGGTGGCGTCATCGAAATCGCACTCGACGCGACCGCTGCGCCCCTGACCGTCGCCAACTTCGTCAAGCTCGCCAAGGCGGGCTTCTATGATGGACTGATCTTCCATCGCGTCATCCCGGGCTTCATGATCCAGGGCGGATGCCCCGAGGGCAGCGGCACCGGTGGCCCAGGCTACCAGATCAAGGGTGAATTTTCGAAGAACGGCGTTCAGAATCCGCTGCGCCACACCCGCGGCACCATCTCGATGGCCCGTTCTTCCAGCCCCGACTCGGCAGGTTCGCAGTTTTTCCTGATGCATAAGGACTCCCCGCACCTCGACGGACAGTACGCCGCCTTCGGGAAAGCGGTCTCCGGTCTGGACGTCCTCGACCGAGTCGCCGCCGTCCGCACGGGCGCCAACGACAGGCCTGTCGAGGAACAGAAGATCGACTCGATCGTCATCGTCGAAGAGGAGTAGACATGGGCAGCGTCTGTCTGATCGGCATCGACGTCGGTACGTCCGGCGTGAAGGTCCTGGCCCTGTCGGACGAAGGTCGGATCCTGGCATCGGCCGTGGAGCCGTATCCGCTGTTCTCTCCACAACCCGGCTGGACCGAACAGGAACCCGAGGACTGGTGGAACGCGACCCTCACCGCGCTCCGTCAGGTCCTTCCGAAAACGGAGGGGCGCCGCATCGCGGCCGTCGGTCTATCCGGCCAGATGCACGGAATGGTCGCGCTGGATGGGGAGAACCGTGTCGTCCGGCGCGCCATCCTCTGGAACGACCAGCGGACCGATGCCCAGTGCCGCCGCATCACCGAGGCGGCCGGCGGCGTCGACGCCCTCGTTTCGATGACCAACAATCAGATGCTGACCGGATATACCGGCGGAAAGATCCTCTGGCTCAAGGAGAACGAACCGGAGAATTTCCAGCGCACCCGGTTGATCGTCAATCCCAAGGACTATCTCCGCTTTCGACTGACCGGGGTCCTGTGCACCGATGTTTCAGACGCATCCGGCTTCGGATTCTACGACGTGCGCAGGAACGCATGGCATGAGGAACTGATCCGACGCGTGGGTCTGTCCATAGCACTGTTCCCGAAGGTCGTCGAATCGACGGATGTCACCGGCTCCGTGACCGCGGAAGGTTCCGCGGCCAGCGGTCTCCCCGTCGGGGTCCCGGTGGCGGGCGGCGGTGGGGATGCGGTGATCTCGACCACCGGTCTCGGTCTCGTCAAGCCGGGTCGCGTGGCGGTGACGCTGGGAACATCAGGGGTCGTGGCGGTCGGTCTTCCTTCCTTCCTGCCGAATCCACAGGGCAACCTCCAGGTCTTCCGAGGCAACTCTCCCGGAACCTTCACCGCGATGGGCGTGACGCTCAACGCAGCCGGCTCCTACCATTGGTTCCGCTCCGCGCTAGGCCAGTTCGAGGTTGCGGAAGGGAAGAGGGTGGGTCGTAGTGCCTTCGCATTGCTCGACGAGGCGGCGGCGGCGGTGCCCGCTGGATCGGAGGGGCTCCTGTTCCTGCCCTACTTGACCGGAGAGCGTTGCCCGGTCAATGATCCGGACGCTCGCGGCGGTTTCCTTGGACTCACCTCGCAACACGGGAAGGGTCACTTCGCCCGAGCCGTCCTGGAAGGGGTCGCCTATTCCCTGCGCCAGGTCCATGATCTCACCATCGGCGCCGATGCCTCCCTTCCGCCCTCCACCGAACTCGTCCTCGCCGGCGGTGGCGCAGCCAGCCCACTCTGGCGCCAGATCTTCGCCGATGTCTTCGGCATGCCCGTCCGCACCGTCTTCGGCAGCGCGGAGGGTGGATCCTTCGGAGCCGCGCTGGTCGCCGGAGTCGCATCCGGCGTCTGGCCGGATCTCGCGGCGACCATCCCGCTCATCCGTCCCGAGAGCGAAACGCTGCCCCAACCGGAAAACCGCGCGGTCTACGACCGGCTATTCAAGCGTTATGTGCGCATGTACGATGCTCTGGAATGGAGCTTCACGGACTGAAGCGACGACTTCTTGCATATCCGACCTGCCGCATTCATAATGTAGTCGCGTCCGATGGTGGTGGGCGCCGTGTACATTGAAAACGGAATATGGGGGCGTAATGGTTTCGACGGGATGGTTGAAGCCGGAGAAGCGGGTAGTGGATCCTCGTCGGCCACTTAAAAAAACGAGGACTTTACAACTGCCAACACTTTACCTGTAGCGGCTTAAATGTCCGCCGTCGGCCCGGAGAATCTACTCTTCGGGGAACCGGCGTCATTTGTAGACCTTCTACGTCGGCAGGTCAAACGTAGGGACGGGTCGGTGAAAGCTTTGACACCGATCGGCATCATGAAGCTACCGGAACTGCATAACCTGTCCTTCGGGTGATGCAGCAGGGGAATACTCAAAACAAGGACTGCACCCGGAGATGCTCTTGCGGATTCGGTCTCGGACAGGGGTTCGACTCCCCTCGTCTCCACCAGAAATGTCCGTCATGATGGATACAATCGAGTATCCGTCATGGCGGTCTTTTCATTTCGAGCAAAGGCCCTCCATCTCTGGTACAATGCTCCTGTTTTGAAGTATCCCCAAGGACAAGAGGACCCTCGATGAGTTTGCTTTCAGTCGATCACCTTACCCACGGATTCGGCGACCGCGCTATCTTCGAAGACATTTCGTTCCGCCTCCTCCGAGGGGAGCATATCGGTCTGGTCGGCGCCAACGGAGAAGGAAAGTCCACCTTCATGAAGATCGTCACGGCCCACATGGAGCCCGACGAAGGGACCATCCAATGGGCTAGGGGAGTCGAAGCGGGCTATCTCAACCAACATTCGATCCTGACGCCGGGCCTCTCGATCCGTGAGGTCCTTCGACAGGCCTTCGATCATTTGAATGCGAAGCAGGCCCGACTCGATGAAATCTACACGCTCCTTGGCGAGGCCGACGAAATGGCCATGTCCGAGCTGATGGACGAAATGGGAGAGCTGCAGACCCAGATCGAGCACAGCGATTACTTCCTGATGGACTCGAAGATCGTGGAGACGGCCGATGCCCTGGGCTTGCTGGCTTTCGGACTCGAGACGGACGTTGCGGCGCTCAGTGGCGGACAACGCACGAAAGTCCTTCTGGCCAAGCTCCTCCTCGAGAAGCCCGACATCCTGCTGCTCGACGAACCTACCAACTATCTCGATGTGGAACACATCGCCTGGCTCAGACAATACCTGATCGATTATGAGAATGCATTCATCCTGATCTCCCATGACATGCCGTTCATGAACAGCGTGATCAACGTGGTCTATCATGTGAGCAATTGTCGCCTCGAGCGCTTTGTCGGCGACTACGATCATTTCCTCGAAGTCTACGAAGTACAGAAGAACCAGAAGGAGAGCGCCTACGAGCGTCAGCAACAGGAAATCGCCAGCCTCAAGGATTTCGTCGCGCGCAACAAAGCGAGGGTATCCACGAGAAACATGGCGATGAGCCGGCAGAAGAAGATCGATCGGATGGACGTGATCGAGCTGGACAAGGAGCGCCCGGTCCCCGCGTTCGCCTTCCAGTCGGACCGTGCACCCAGTCGGGCCGTATTCGAGGCCAAGGGGCTGGTGATCGGGTACGACGAACCGTTGAGTCGTCCCATCGACCTGCAGCTGGAGCGGGGGCAGAAGGTCTCACTGGTCGGCGCGAACGGCATCGGCAAGACGACGCTCCTCAAGAGCCTGCTCGGGCTCACACCGGCGCTTTCGGGAGAACATCGGCAGGGGGAATACCTTTCCATTGGATACTTCGAGCAGGAAAACGCCGCCGATATGTCCCGCACCTGTCTCGAAGCCTTGGGGGACGAGTTCCCCTCGATGAGCATCGGTGAGCTCCGCTCTGCTCTTGCCCGCTGCGGGCTCACATCGAAGCACATTGAAAGTCGGGTCGCCGTGCTCAGCGGCGGGGAGCAGGCCAAGCTTCGATTCTGCAAGCTGATGAACCGCAAGCACAATCTGCTTGTTCTCGACGAACCCACGAACCACCTCGACGTCGTCGCCAAGGATGTCCTGAAGTCTGCACTTCAGCAGTATTCCGGAACCATCCTCATGGTGTGCCATGAGCCGGAATTCTACGAGGGGATCGTGACTGGGACCTGGGATGCACGCGAATGGGCACTTCGACTCTAGCCCATCGATGGATATGCAGTGTCATCCGCATGTTATGATGAGATCAGCCCTTATGCAGGGAGGTATCATGGACTCGACATCGCGGAATGGCATGCAATTCGGAGAATGGTCCTACGAAATCATCATCGGTGAAGACTGAAAATCATCCGTACGGATCACGAAGTCGTTTTCCTCGACCCTCGAAGTAGACCTGCCCGAGGATATCGAAGGCCTGCCTGTCACTTGGATCGGAGACTTCGCCTTCCGCGATTCCGCGATCCGAACCGTACGGTTTCCCGAAAGCCTCGTGGGCATCGGCGCCGGAGCTTTCCAGGACTGCAGGAAGCTGACGTGCATCCTTTTCTCCGCCGGCTTGAAGATTGTTCGCCACGATGCCTTTCACGGCTGCCGCAACCTTGTCCGGGTCGAACTCCCGGAAGGTTTGAGGGAGCTCGGCACCATCGAGTCGAGACGAAGGTTCACCCGCCCGGGCGGCGCCTTCGAGGACTGCGTGGGACTCGTGGAGATCCACGTTCCCGACAGTGTCGTCATGATGGCCAAGAATTCATTCAAGGGCTGCACCAACTTGAAAAGCATCCGGATGCCCCGTCACATCATCGGGATCTGAAACCGTAGACGGATCGAGACGCTGGGAGGTACCTCATGAAACTGATTCAGGCGGAACCGAACGACCGGAGAATCCTCCGGAGATTCATACAGTTCCCCTTCGACCTATATCGTGGATCTCCTTGCTGGGTCCCGCCTCTTCGCACTCCGCTGACGCGTCTTTTGCGGGATGGGAGCGGCATGCAGTTGGGGAGCGGACCCTATCGGCTTTTTCTTCTCGAGCACGAGGGGAAGGACATAGGGCGGGTACTTGCTGGTGTCAATCGCGTGAAGAACCGCCAACGCCAGCGCAACGAGGGATACTTCTCCCTGTTCGAGTGCATCGACGACCCTATCGCAGCCCAGACCCTGCTGGACGGCGCAATGGACTGGCTCTCCGGGAAGCGAGTGGATTCGGTCACAGGGCCGGTTTCGCCTACCAACGGAGATGACTTCCGTGGGGTCGTGATCGAAGGACAGGACCAGGTTCCCGCCGTCAACACGACCTTCACGATGCCCTACTATCCAAAGCTTCTCGAAGGCTCCGGTTTCACAAAATACCTCGACTTCCACGCCTTGACCCTGGTCTTCGACGAACAGGAACTGGGCCGCCTGAAGCGCATCGTCGAATACGGGCGTACCCGGAATCGGCTTGAAATCCGACCCCTGGACCTGAAGGACATACCAGGAGAGGTTCGTGCCATCCACAAGGTCATGACCGCTTCGATGCTGGCGCATTGGGAACACATCGAAGTGCCGACGGAGCAGCAGATCCGCGAAGAATTCGAAAGCCTCAAGTCTCTCATCGACCCGGAGCTCATCCTCATCGCCCGCATCGACGGCGAACCTGTCGGTTTCGTGGCCGGTATCCCCGACTACAACCAGGTGCTGATCCACTTGAAGGGACGGCTCACACCGCTCGCCGCCCTCAAGTATCTCCATTTCAAGAAGAGGATCTCTCGTATCCGCATGTTCATGCAATTCGTGCTTCCACAGTACCAGCATACCTTCGTCACGCCCACGCTCTATCTCGATATCTTCGAGCGCTTCATGAATCGCGGATATTCTGTCATGGAAGGCTCGACCATGGCGGAGTCCAACCTCGCGTCGATCGGTACGATCCGCGGAGTGGGGTTCATCCCCAACCGTGTCTACAGGATCTATCAGAAGCCGATCGCCCGCGTTGCGACCGCTCTGCGAACACTCGACGCCGATACCGTCCTGGAACTCTGGTCGAAGACGTACAATACGGACGGAAAGCCGGATTGGTCGCACATATACCCGTACTACCATCCTGATGTCGTCTTTCAGGACTCCGTCCAGCGTCTCGAAGGAATCGACGCATTCGAAGCTCTTTGTGCGCGGCTCACGAGTCGATGCAGGAAGCTCCGGATGGACATCTCCTCCATCGCGGTCAAGGACGACACGATCCTGATGGATTGGAAGATGACCATGTCCTTCCGGAAGTTCCCCGACTCCCCCATATACGGCAGTACGAAACTGACGCTCCACGAGGACGGTCGGATCAAGTCGCAGCGCGACTACTACGACCTCTGGGGAGATATCTTCGACGGCATTCCGTACTTCCGTAAATCATACCGTAGGTTCATGTTGAAGTATTTCGGTTGAAAGCGAGATTGTGATGGCAAGAAGAATACCGGATGAACTGATGTTTCTCGTGAATGCACGTGCTCCCCAGAAATGCAGCGAAGCTTCCGCGGCCGGAAAGGTCTGCATCGTGACGGGCGCGACATCGGGCGTTGGGCTGCAAGCCGCCAGACGTCTGGCCAGGGGTGGAGCCACCCTGATCCTTGTCTGCCGGAACCCCGAAAAGGGGAGAGCGGTCGGAAGGATGATCTCCGACGAGTTCCACGTCCCCGTTGAAGTCATCTTTGCGGATTTCATGCGACTCGAGACCGTCCGTGCGGCAGCGGATGAAATTCTGGCAAAGCATCCGCGTCTCGACGTGCTGGTCAACAACGCCGGAATGCATTCCACCACGCGATCCTTCACACCGGAAGGTCTCGAGACGGTCCTGTGCGTGAACCACCTCGCGCCATTCCTGCTGACCCGGTTGCTGCTGCCACGGCTTCTGGAGAGCGGGTCTGCACGGATCATCGACGTCAATTCCGAAGGACACCGATTCTGCGCATTCGATCCGGAGGACCTCGGGTGGAAGAAGCGCCATTATACGGGCCTGAAAAGCTATGGCGCCTCCAAGACGGCACAGCTTCTGACGGTCTGGGAGTTCGCCGACCGAATCCAGGGAACCGGCACGACGATCATCGCCGCACATCCCGGTGACGTCCGGACGAACATCGGTGGGAACAACGGATGGCTCTATCGTGGATTCTCGAAACTCGTCACGAACCGCTTTCTCAAGGATGCTTCCCGTTCGGGAGAGGCCATCTACTATCTGGCGGTCGACCCGGAGATGAGGGGAATCAGTGGCCGCTTCTACCACTTGACGGTCGAGGAGACCCCCATGAAGCACGCCATGGACAGAACTTTGGGAAAGCGCGTTTGGGCAATGAGCTCCAGGCTGACAGGACTACCTGTCGACTAGACGTCACCTCGAATGGTGCTTCAGTTCCTTCAGAGCTTGATCCGAGGCAAGCTTGCCGGTCAGGATGGAGATCGGCAGACCTGAAGGGCTGAAGGTCCACTGCCCGGCTTGAAAGACATCAGGAACAGGCGTGCGCAGGGAGTGGGCGATCTTCTTCATGCTGCTCACCGCAGGGACGAAGGGGTTGGTGAACGCCCAACCGGTAATGGCCCCATTGGAGTTGCCGGTCCGTTTCTCGAGCGTCAACGGGGTGGAAACGAAACGGTCGAGGACACGATCCTTGAGACCTGCGTACACGGAGGCATCGAGAACGGAAAGAATCCGCTCCTCGCAGAGCCCCTTGAACTCTTCATACCAGCCTTCGTCGGAGATCCTGCGGACCAGCGAGTGGTCGAACAACGTGCTGACGATCAGCCCGGTCTTCCCGGCAGGTGCCAGGCTCTTGTCCCTAAGCGATGGGATGGAGATCTCATAGGTCGTGAAGTCGAGATAGCGACCGATCCACTCGACCAGCGCCGCACGCTCGGAAGGGGCCGATCCGATCGAGCCGAGACCGACCTTTTGCGGCGTGTAGAAGAAGTGTGGACTGGAAATCCTGTCGAACACTTCGCCTGCGAGGTCCACTGTCACGTATAGGGTCAGTATGGAGTCCCCTCCCGTCTTGTCGATGACCTCGTCACGTCGTGCGGAAACGACCTTCCGGTCGCGGCGCGACGCGAGGGCGTCGATGTCGAGAATGGAATAGAAGTACCTCAGATCGGCGGCCCAGATCAGCTTTCCATAACAATAGGTAACACCCTTCGCGTCCGTCACGCGGTGCGCCTGCGGGTCGACGGCGGTAACCGTGCTCCCGGTGCGGATTTCTCCGCCATGGGCATGGATGAAGTCGACGAGGGCGTCCACGAGCCGCCCGGTTCCCCCCTTCGGATATCGGTAGTCGAGGTAGAGACTGAAGTAGCTCAGGGCGAAGAATGCAGGCGTCTTCTGGAAGAAATGCTGGGCGATCATATCCACGAGAATCGGGTCCGAGGTGAAGTGGCGCAGATAATCTTCGATGGGGGCATTCAATCGACCGATTTTCCCGATGGTGGTCAAGTACTTGAACATCCAGGGGAGAAGCGTTTGCTTCAGGTACTCGGGGTCATTCTTCAGATCCATGAAGAGTGGATTGTCGATACCGTAGAGTACGTCCATATAGATCATGATCCGCTTGATTTCGTCCATGATGGCAGCGATATCGTCGGATCTCTCGGGGAAGAGGCGACTGAGCATCGATTGGTAGTCCTTGAGGCTACTTCGATCGACCAATCGGAGGATTTCGCCCTCGATTCCGATGGAGACGGGATTCGGAACGAATTCGACATCGAGTCCCAGCTGACGCAGCATCGGGTCCACGATGCCGGAGTTCTCGATGGCGCGAATCCCGCCGTCGAAACGGAACCCTTTGAAGTCGAATGAATTGACGAGACCACCAGGCGTGTCCTCCTTCTCGAGAACGATGACCGTGCGGCCGGACTTGGCGATATATGCGGCGGATGTGAGACCTGCGATTCCGCCTCCGACGATGACGACGTCATGATTCATAAGGAGTACCCCCATACTGCGAAGGATAACATGACGAAAAGGAGCAGAACGTGGGAAATGATACGGATCAGGGGTCATATCTTCTGGAAGAGTCCTTGAAAGAAGGCAATGCAGCGGCCGACGTTGTCGATCGTGATGTTCTCGTTGGTGCCGTGGATCTTGCCGAGCTCGTCGTTGTGGATTCGGTACGGCGTGAACCGATAGATGTCGGAACATACGGATTCGTATTTACGCGCATCGGTTCCGGCCATGACCAGATAAGGCGTCGCTATGGCTTCCGGATAGAGCGCATGGACCTGCCGTGCAATCGATCTGAATCCTTCGCATTCGGATGGGGAGATTCGCGAGGGGTTCTCGAGGAGGAGGGGTACGATTTCAATCGGGAGACCTTTGAGAGTGTTGCGAAGGTGGGCCATCAGGGTTTCTCCGGTTTCACCGGGCAGGATGCGGAAATTGGCCACGGCGACCGACCTCTGCGGCATGATGTTGGGTGCGGGACTGCCCAGCGCCATGGTGATGGCGGTTGTCGTTCGCAGCATCGCGCCGCCTACGCGGGATTTCGAGAAGACGGACAGAAACAGTGGTTTCAAAAGCCAGAGATTGGATAGCACGATACGGTTGATGAGTCCCATCTCAGGACCGATCCTCATGAGGAAATCGCGGACCGGTGCGATGAGCCGCGGTTTCAAGGGGTTTGATTCAAGGCGGCATAGTGCCTGGGCGAGAATTCCAAGGGACGAGTGCCGGGAGGGCATCGAGGAATGCCCACCGTCGCTTTCAACGGTGAAACGGATATTGGCGAACCCCTTTTCGCCTAGACCGATCAGGGCGATGGGCTTGCGAACACCCTCCAGGACGCCATCGGCGACGATCCCTCCTTCGTCGATCATGAAATCGAAGGAAAGACCCATTGCACGGAAGTATTCGACGATTTTCGAGGCACCTTCGGCGCCTCCGATCTCCTCGTCGTGTCCGAAAGCCAGATAGATGTCCCGTGCCGGCGAAAAGCCGGCTGCAAGCAGACGCTCGATGGCTTCGAGTGCGGCGATCTGATGGATCTTCGTGTCGAGGGTTCCACGACCCCACACGCGACCGTCGGCGATATCGCCACTGAACGCATCATGTGTCCAGGCGATTTCGGTTCCGGGCTCGACCGGTACCACGTCGCTGTGCGCCGTGATGAGAATGGGCTTTCCGGAAGGAGCCGGTTTCGTCGTCCTCCAATGGAACACAAGGCTGAAGTCGTTGACGATGGTCTTTCCGCATTGCGAATGGACAAGGGGGAACATCTCCTCGAGCAGGAGGGCATATCCGCGGAAGGCCTCCATGTCCATCTTCGAACGGTCGATGTCGGAGACCGTTCGAATCTGCACGGCACGAGCGAGCTTGCCGGCGCCGATAAGGTCGGGGGCAAGCTCGAGCGGATCGCATCTGGGAGAAGTAGCCGGTCGGAATCGCAAGGTCCGCCATGCAATCACGGCGACCAAGGCGATGATCCCGACGACGAGGACTGCAAGAACTTGAATGGCGATCGACATTCCGGACATGGGAAACCTCCTAGAATGGACCGTAATGGATGGCGACTGCGATGAACAGGAAGGTACAGGCGAGGACGGAGGCCGCAAGCTGAAGTTTCCAGGTCCATTGGAACCACTTCGGGAACGTCACGATCGTGAGCCCGAGGCAGATCAGCAGGACAGGGTTTGTCGGATAGAGGACATTGGAGAAGCCGTCCGCGAAACTGAAGGCCAGTACCGACGTCTGACGGGTGATCCCGACGAGCGTGGACAGCGGAGCGACCAGAGGCATGATGAGGAAGGCCTTGGCGGAAGAGGAGCCGATGAAGACCTCCAACAGGAGAATCAGGAGATAGATCAGAAGCACCGTGACGAATGGCGAGGTACCGCCGATCGAACGAGCCACGAAATCGAGGATCGTGTCCATGATTCCGCCATGGCTGATGATGAACTTGACGCTCATGGCCATCAGGATGAGGACGATGCCTGGCGCGATTCCTGCGGAGCTCGCACCTAGGATGCCGAGGATCCTCTTTCCGCGGAGTCCGGCGATTCGAGCGGCCACGAGGCTTCCACCGAGGAAAAGCAGGGCGATCAGCGGCAGGGAGAGTTCGGAGAGGAGGGGAAGGAAAAGCCCGCCGACGATGACGGCGAAGACGAGGACGAGGGCGGCGGAAAAGGTCGAAATGGCCTTGGTGACGCGTCTGCGCTGCTCGATGGATTCGTGGCCGAGCTCCTCCTCAAGTGCATCGAACGAGGCGTATTTCTCGCGAAGGACCTTGTCCTCCTTGAAGACGAGAGAGCGCTCGGGGTTGCGCTCGATGCGCTTCGCATAACGTACGAGGAAGATCATGAGCAGAGCGTAGTAGGCGAAGAAGATCAGGATACGGAAGCCGGAGCCGGAATAGAGAGGCAGTCCGGAGATCTTCTGCGTGATGGCGATGGAGAAGGGATTCGTGATCGCGGCGGTGAAGCCGAAGCAAGAAGCGAGGATGCTCATTCCGAGACCCACGAGGGAATCCCATTTCAAGCAGTAGGCCAGGGCGATCAGGATGGGCACGAGGGCGATGTTCTCCTCGAAAGTACCGATCAGGGCCCCCATGAGCATGAAGAAGAAGACGACGACGGCGAGGAGGAGATAGCGGACCTTCATGAAGCGTCGGACGATTCCTGCAATCACGGAAGCAAGGACGCCGCTCTTCTCGAGAAGGGATACGGCGCCGGCCACGGCGAGGATGAAGAAGATGATGACCAGAACCATGGGCGCGTCGGAACTCCAGAGGACCTCGATCGGGGCCGTGATCCATCGCCATACCGGGTAATCGGGTCTCGCGATCGAATGGTAGGATCCCGGTTGGAGCTGTACACTGCCGTCGGCGACCATCCAGGAGTCGAAACTGCCGGCTGGGACGACCTGGGTCAGTATGCCGGCGGCGAGCATCAGGATGCCGAGAATGGCGATGGCGGTCAGGAAGGTGCGCTTGCCGATCCGAATGGTGCTCTCGCTGTTGTCCATGATTTCCTCCCAATGGATTTCACCGTGCATTGTATGCAATTCTATGGATTCAC
>CAZOHH010000007.1:29699-47795 GCA_964579735.1 uncultured Oscillospiraceae bacterium
GGACGTCCACGCGCCGTCGAGGCGCGCCGAGTCGTGAAAGGCGATGAAGTGGCCGTCGGTCGGGGAGAGGACCTTTCGAACGGCGTATTCGTCCACCACGAGGCCTTCTCCGGTGGAAACGGCAAGGATACGTCCATGGCCTTCGCCTTCAGGACCGGACGCTCCCGCGAGTCCTCCTACTCGCGGGACTACGACGAACTCTATGATATCCTCCGCTACGAGCGCGATCATGGGTACATCGTCTGGGTACTCGGACCCGCCGTCGCCTTCGACCATGACGCGCGTCGCTCCATGCAGAAACTCATCGAGACCGGTTATGCCCACGCCCTGCTCGCGGGCAATGCACTTGCGACCCATGATCTGGAGGCCTGCGTCTTCCAATCCGGTCTCGGCCAGCATATCTATACGAAGGAGATCCTATCGGGAGGACACTACCATCACCTCGAGGTGATCAACCGCGTGCGCGAGGCAGGTTCCGTGGCCGCATTCGTGGAACGACAGGACCTGAAGGACGGCATCATGGCGGCCTGCGTCCGTTCGAAGGTGCCCTATGTCCTTGCTGGCTCCATCCGCGATGACGGACCTCTGCCGGATGTCCTTTCCGACGCCTATGCCGCCCAGGACGCCATGCGCGCCCACACGCTACAGGCCACGACGGTGATCGCCCTCGCGACCCAGCTCCACACCATCGCGACGGGAAACATGACTCCCTCCTGGAGAAACGAGAATGGAGTTCTCCGCCCCGTCTATTTCTATACGGTCGATATTTCCGAATTCGCGGTCAACAAGTTGAGGGATCGTGGGAGTCTGTCCGTGAACAGCATCGTGACCAATGTGCAGGACTTTCTCGTCCATGCCGCGCGCAGTCTTGGAGTCACTTCCTGAAGTCAGGCACCGGGTGTCGCGGAATCAGATTCCATCGTAACGAGAGCGCATCCAGATCGAGGTCCGTTCGGAAGGCAGCCGCTGCCTCGAGAATCGCAGAAACGGCTTCCCGACGATCCGGACTTCGATCGTCGCCCCACCACGTCTCCGGCACCCATTCCTCCACGCGCGAATAGGCGTTCGAAGGCCAGCCGAAGGGAGCGCCATCCTTTCCCGTGCGATACTCGCGACCACTTACGGTCAAGTCGAAGGAGCGCTGAAGGGACACGAGGACCGCATCGAGACGTCCTGAATTCTCCCCTGCAAGCCTGCGGATCTCCCGGGTGCCGACCCTCGGACGATCCTGGAAGATCTGCCAGACCTTCCAGGCCAATGGAGACAGGAGGCCGTCGTTCCAGCGCTCCTCGATGGAAGCAAGGTGGAACGCGGCGTAGAAATGCGGATACATGCGCGGCGCCACGAATCCCTTGGTCCCTCCGAGGATGCAGCCATAGGCGAGAAGTTTCTCATCGGCCGCTCGATCCTTCCAGTCCCAGGGATCCGTCGCGTCGTCGTCGGTATGCCATAGACCGGGGGGAGTCTCGGAAACCAGCGAGGGGAGTCCCGGGATGACCTGAGAGAGGGACATGAAGCCGAGTTCCTCGACTCGAAAGATGAAATCCTCGTACGTCTCGATCATTCTCATGGAGTCCTCCTTGTGGACGACCGCAACCCCCGTGACTTGATTCTACACCAACCCGGCTTTCCGGAGGACTTGCACGTCCGAGAGGGGTGTGCAACACTCGAGGTCGAACAGGCTTGGCGCAGGATCCGACCTAGCCGAAATCGAAGGAGGACTCCCATGAAAATCACTTTCCTCGGAGCCGCCAGAACCGTCACGGGCTCTTGCTACCTGGTCGAGACCGAAAAGACCACCTTCCTCGTCGATTGTGGAATGCATCAGGGGCAATTGAATGAGGAGGAGCGCAATCGCGCGTCATTTCCATTCAGGATGGACGATATCGACTTCGTCCTTCTGACCCATGCGCACATCGACCACAGCGGGCGCCTTCCGAAACTCTACGTGGAAGGGTTCCGCAAGAACATCTACGCGACCAAGGCCACGGCCGACCTTTGCGGCATCATGCTTCCTGACTCCGGCCACATCCAGGAAATGGAGAGCGAGTGGCAGGACCGGAAGGGCAAGCGAGCCGGACGTCAAACCGAGAAGCCGATGTACACGATGCAGGACGGAATCGATACGTGCGGGCTCTTCCGCACGGTCACCTACGGTAGAGAGTTCAGCCCGTCGGAGGACCTGCGCATCGTCTATCGCGATGCTGGACATATCCTCGGTTCGGCGATCATCGAAATCGTCTCGACCGAGGAAGGGAAGGAGCATAGAACCGTCTTTTCCGGAGATCTGGGCAACAAGGGGATTCCGATCATGCGTGACCCGACCGTCATCGCCGGGGCCGATACCCTCATCGTGGAATCGACCTATGGCGATCGGCTGCATGTGGATACCTCCGACAAGGTCGACCGATTCGTGAGCATTCTCAACGCGACGATCGCGCGGGGTGGAAACGTCGTGATCCCTTCGTTCGCGGTAGGCCGCACGCAGGAACTCATATACGAACTGAATCGCGAGGAGGGAAAATACAAGGGCCAGCGGACAGCCCTGCTTCATACTCCGGTATACGTCGACAGTCCGATGGCGACCAATGCCACGCGGGTCTTCCGAGAGAACACCGATTGCTATGATGACGAGGCACGGAGCTACATCGAGAACGGAGACAATCCGCTGGACTTCCCGAACCTTCATTTCACGGCAAGTGCCGAGGAATCGAAGCAGATCAATCTCGACAAGGAAAGCAAGATCATCATCTCCTCCAGCGGCATGTGCGACGCGGGAAGAATCAAGCACCATCTGAAGCATAATCTTTGGAGAAGGGACTCCTCCGTGATCTTCGTCGGATATCAGGCCAGGGGAACTCTGGGCCGTTCCCTTGTCGATGGAGCGAAGAGCGTGCGGATCTTCGGCGAGGAGATCGCCGTCAACGCCCGCATCGAGGTGATCGAGGGATACTCCGGCCATGCCGACCGGGACGGCCTGCTGGACTGGATCGGCGCGATGAAGACGGTTCCTAGGGATATCATCCTGGTCCACGGTGAACCGGAGGTCATCGAGCGGTTCGGTCGATCGATCGCGGACAGGTTCGGCGTATCGACGCGGATTCCCGACTTCGGGGACACCTTGACGGTCGGAACGCAGGTCCCGGCCTCCCGTCTGAGCGTTCCCGAAGCATCGACTGCAATCGCGAGTGGTTCGGCCGGGTCCTCGCGATTGATCGACGATCTGCGCTCCACGATCGATGGAGCGACGGAGAGAATCCGGACTCAACTCATGAACGCGAAATCCGGTGAACAGAGAACCGCCATCCTGGAGCAGTTGAGGCAGGAGATCCGACAGAGGATCGACGAATCCTTCGAAAGGAACATCGGGAGTGGGACCGGCAATTCGTCCAGTCCTCCTGTGTTAAGATGATTGCGGTGCCTCCGGGAACGGTGGGCGACGAGGAGCGGAGCGGATGAAGGACAAGTCTGACCAACTTCATGCGATCGGCAATCTGCTGACCTACCCCCGGCTGGTCTTCCTGCTCCTGTTGAAATCCTTCGGTGGAACTCCGCCCGAGCGGGTCCGCTATGGCCCTCATCCTCGTCAGTACATGCTTCAATTCGAACCTGTCGACCCTGTTCGCGGGCTTGCGGTCTTTTTCATCCATGGTGGAGGGTGGCAGAGCCTTCGACCCGATTATTTCGAGGCCATCGGACGGTTCTTCTCCCGCCAAGGTTATGCAGTCTGTCTTCCGTCCTATCGACTCGCGCCACGTCACAAGCACCCTGCTCAACTGAACGATGCATCCGCGGCATATGGGTTGTTCCTCCGAAGATTGGCCGAATCAGGACGATCCGACATCCCCGTCGTGGTCGGGGGCAATTCGGCCGGAGCGCATATCGCGGCATTCCTTGCACTTGACCCTCGACTCTGCGCCGTAGAGGGTCATGACCACATCCGCGGCCTGCTTTCCATGGCGGGTCCGCTCCGTTGGGACCTACCCTACCCGAGCGCCATCAAGCCCATGATGCGCGGACTGATCCGAAAGGTCCGCGCATGGCCTGAAGCGGATCCATATCTACTTCTGCAGCAACCGCAGACGAAATGGCTTTTGGCGCTTCAGGGTTCATGGGACCCACTGGTTCGTCCCGAAGCCGCCATGGATTTCGCCCAAGCCTGGTCTCCTGATGGGAGTCGTGCCGAGCTCCATGTCCTCGAACACCATTTTCACAGCGACGTCTGCTGCGATGCCTTCTTGAAGCGTGGCAAGGAAAGGGATTGGCTTCTGTCGTTCCTCAAGAACGTCGAAGACGAAGGACTCTCCACACTTTCATCGGAAGCAGAAATCTGTTCGGACCCCGGACTTCCAGAGCCGATGAGACGGGAACGCGCAAACCCATATCTCGAATCGGACGATTGATCGGCAAGGCGAAGGAGGCCCTTCCATGGACGCACCACTCTGTTCCGTGATCGTCGCGGTCTACAACGAGGAGAAGGTCCTGCCCGTGACCTGCGAGCGATTGCTTCGTACCATGAAGACGCTCGGAGAGACCTTCGAGATACTCTTCGTCGACGATGGAAGCCGTGACCGGACGCTGGAGCTCCTGCGTGGAATCGCAGCCAAGGAACCCTCCGTACGCGTTCTCGCGCTTTCCCGGAACTTCGGCCAGCAGATCGCGATCACCGCGGGACTTGAGCATGCATCGGGCCGAACCGTGGTCCTCATCGACGGAGACCTTCAGGATCCCCCTGAGCTCATCCCCGATATGATCGACCTCTGGCGAAAAGGTTGGGACGTGGTCTACGGAAAACGCAGGGCAAGGACAGGGGAGAAGATTTCCAAGAGAACGACGAGTCGCGTCTTCTACAGATTGCTCCGTTGGGTGACGGAACAGGATATCCCCGTCGACACCGGCGATTTCCGATTGATGGACCGAAAGGTCGTCGATGCGCTCGTGTCGATGAAGGAACAGAGCAAGTTCTATCGGGGGATGGTCGCATGGGCAGGATTCCGGCAAACGCCTCTCGAATTCGTACGGGACGCGCGGTCGGCCGGGGATACGAAATTCACCTGGAAGAAGATGGTGAAACTCGCACTGGACGGCATCATCTCGTTCTCGATCAAACCGTTGCACATCGCGACGTGGTTGGGTTCGATCGTTTCGGTCTGCAGTTTCGCGGGACTCGTCTGGGTCGTGGTCCGGACGCTTTCGGGCGGCGAGACGGAACCTGGATGGGCTTCTTTGGCTGTCATCAATCTGTTCATGTCGGGAGTCATACTGCTTCTGATCGGTGTCCTCGGCGAATACATCGGCAGGATCTTCGAGCAGAGCCGTGCGAGACCTCTTTATTTCCTTCGAGAAAAGCTCGGATTCGGTCCAGAGGACGAATCCATCAAGCGTTCGGAATGAGATAGCCCCTCAGCGGTTGGAAGCGATCTTCCGTGAAGATCGTCACGACTGCGTCCGGTGCATTCAGAAGAAGGTGCGACAACACGACGGAAACCTCTCCGCTACGTGACTGCAGGTGCAGGCACAGGGCAAGTCTGAGCTGAACGGTCGCATCCGTCGTCTCGGTGGTGGCCTGCATGAGCTCACGGTAGAGGGATTCGGCTTGAGAGAAATTCCCATTTTCCAGTTCGTGGTCGGCCAGCCCCTCCAGCGCCGCTTTCCGCATCGATCCGTCTCCATTCAGGGTGCCTTCGGAAAGCAGGGAAGTCCAGACCGCGCGCGCCTCCACTTCCAACCCCTGTCCTTCCAGGCACACGGCGCGCTGAGACTTCGCTGCGAGCGCGGCTGCCTTTTCCTCTTCCGTAGCGGGATCCTTGAAGAACTTCAGGTAGTTCGTCCATAGATCGTATGCCTGCGCGAATCGTCCGATGGCCTGGAAGGACTCCGCCTTGCCGCGAAGGGCGTCGCGGTCGGCCGGCCACCTTTCGAGAACCGAGGAAAAGGTCGAGACGGCTTCGGCGTGCCGATCGTCGGCCGCCAGGCATCGGCCGAGCACCAGCAGCCCTACCCGGCCGCCGGCTCCCGAGGAGACCGCTAGGTCGGCATACGTGACGGCATCAAGCGTATTTCCGCGAAGAAGCGAAGCTTCGGCCATCAAAAGGAGCGTGGATGGTTCTCCATCCTTTTGGAACGCCGTCTCGAGCGTGAGGAAAGCCTCGTCGGGGCGGCCGGCCTCCAGAAATGCGGAGCCGACTTCCTTCAGGGATGGGCCGTCCGCATGCTCGTTCCTCAGATATAGCCGGGCGGAAATCCAGGCCTGGTCGGCGCGACCGGAAGCGAGGCTCGAGAGGATCCGCTGCTGGTCGTCTCGGGCGGCGGCATCGGCGGCATTCTCGTTCGCGAAATGGTTCCAGGTGTAGGGAATGGCGAATACAAGAAAGGCAAGGGCGGCCAACACCCATATCACACGCACTTCTGCGACTGGCTTCCACTTCATGGGGACCTCCTGGAGTCCTTCAGGACTCCTATCCGCAAATCTTCTTCCTATTATACCCTTTGGCGTTGACACTGGGGAGTCGTGCGCCTATATTGAAATAACCATAGTGATAATAAGACGAATCCCTCGACGAATCCTTGGAGGAAGCAATGAACGGGACTTTGACGAATGATAACGACGACGAAAGATCCGAACGGGATTTCCTCCGCGACTACGACCCCTCGAAATACGATCGCCCCTCGGTTGCCGTGGACATGCTCGTCTTTACCGTGACCGACGAGGAACCGGAAAGCTATCGAAGATTGTCCGAGAAGAAGCTGAGGATTCTTCTCATTCGGCGTGGCGAACACCCGTTTCTAGGTTCATGGGCACTCCCCGGCGGGTTCCTGCGCATGGAGGAGGGACTCGATGAAGCCGCCGCACGCGAACTCGCCGAGGAGACCGGCGTCATGTCCGCGTATCTCGAACCTCTTCGCACGACCGGTACCATTGGGCGCGACCCTCGCACGCGCGTCATCAGCTGTTCCTATCTCGCTCTCGTCGACGGCTCCTGCATTCGACCGCGCGCGGGGAGCGACGCCATCGATGCCCGATGGTTCACGATGAAGACCGGTCCTTCCGCCTCGACGAGGCGTACGACGGAATCCGGTTGGGTCGAAGTCCAGGAATCCACGATCGACATGGTTTCCTTTGAAACGACTTTGCAGATGAAGGTACGCGTCACTCGTGAGAGAATTGGACGGAGGATCCATACCTCGTCGATTCTACAGGACTCGAATGGAATCGCGTTCGACCATGCGATGCTCATCTTCCATGGACTCGAAAACCTGCGTCGCAGGGTCGAGGAGGAAGACCTCGCCTTCCACTTGATGCCGGATCGGTTCACGCTGACAGAACTCCAGCAGGTCACGGAAATCATCCTCGGCCATCCTTTGTTGAAAGCCAATTTCAGAAGGAAGATTGCCGGACGGGTCCGTGAAACCGGCGAAGCGACGAAGGAGGCGGGACACCGTCCATCGATGCTATTCCGATATGAACCGGATGGTTCAAGAACTTCCCCTTGATTCTTCACGCCCTCTTTTCCGGATGTCGACAACGGCGTGTACGATTGCGTACGAATCATGTCGAGGATTGTCCAGGGTCCGACGGGAAGCATATAATCGATCTACAGCGACGCATGCAAGCCGTGAAGCGGCTTCGGACAAGGAGTGAAGCACATGACTCCGACACAGCCGTACATCCTGGTCTGCGACGACAATCCCATGATCCACGAATCCCTTGGCGTGTATCTGGACCGGGCGGGCTTCCGCCATCGCTCCGCCTTCAATGGCAACGACGCACTCCGATTCGTCCGGGAACAGCGACCGGATCTTCTCGTTCTCGATATCATGATGCCGGGGCTGGATGGACTCTCCGTCTGCCGAGAAATCCGCCGCAACGACGATGTCCCCATCATCCTTCTCACTGCGCGGGGGGAGGAGGTCGACCGCATTCTCGGCCTTGAACTCGGCGCCGACGACTATATCGTCAAGCCCTTCAGCCCTCGCGAGGTGGTCGCAAGGATCAAAGCCGTGCTCCGACGCATCGGAGAGCAACGTTCCGCACCTTCCCCCGTCCTCCATTTCACGTCCCTGGAGATCAATCTCGGCCACTACAAGGTCAGCGTCGATGGGTCTCCCGTCGGACTCACTCCAAAGGAAGTCGAGATCCTCCACCTTCTCGCCTCCCGTCCTGGACAGGTGTTCACCAGGGAGCAGATCCTCGCCCGCGTCTGGGGAGAGGATTACTTCGGAGACGACAGAGCCGTCGACACCCAGATCCGTCGAATCCGGCGAAAACTACCGGAGGATGGCGTTCCCTGGGCCGTCGTCACGGTTTATGGAGTAGGGTATAAGTTCGAGGTCGTACCGTGATCCGAAGCGTCTTTCTTAGAAGAACCCTGCTGCTCGTCCTGGCCACGGTCCTCTTGACCGCCGCTCTGACGGGTGCCGTCTACATCGGATTCGCGCAGGACGTCTTCGCACGCATGCGCGCACAGGAGCTTGCTCCAACCGCGCAGATCGTCGCTGAACTCGTGGTCTCCACCCGCAACGGCTTGTTCCCCGTTGCATCGCTCTTCCGCCTGGTTTCAGATGGACCGGAATACTGGGGTGCTGAAATCGTGGTCTACGACGAAGCCGGCACGGAGGCACTTGGCCTTTACCCCACCGCTCTCCCAGCCAACAAGGCTCTCCTTTCCATACTTCGACCCAGAGTGATCGAGGTCCTGACGGGCGAGACCGTCATCGAGGTGCAGAGAGCCATCCCCACCCGCGGAGACGTGCTGATCGTCGGAACTCCGGTCATGGAGAACGGAATCGTCGTAGGTGCGGTCCTGCTGGTCAAGCCCATGAACGAGCTGCATTCGGCTCTCGGCGGTCTGAATCGAACCCTCCTTCTATCGATGCTTGCGGCATTTCTTCTCATGCTGGTTCCCTCCTATCTCGCCGCCAGCAAACTCATCGGCCCCGTTCGCAAGATGCAGGCCGTTGCTGACGCGATGGCCCGAGGCGACTTCACGGTCCGCGCCGAAGAGAATCAGAAGGGAGAACCCGGAGCACTTGCAGGATCCTTGAATCGCCTATCCATGGAACTTTCGAAGACGATCGGCGAGCTGGTCCAAGAGAAGAATCGATTGGCTCTCATTCTGGATGGACTTGCTGAAGGCATAGTCGCCATGGATGTCAATGGCTGCGTGACGCGAATGAACCCTGCGGTCGAGCGGTTGTCCGGTCCCGATGCCGATCCGTCGAGAGATCCCGTCGATCGCGTGCCGGGACTTCGAAATGGCCTTCTGGAATGCGTCCGTGATGGGAATACCACCGTGCACGAGGTGCCGATCGGCCCGCAGACTCTACGAATCTCCACCTCTCCGCTCTTCGACGAATCCGGCGGCATCGTGGGTGCCGTCGCCCTGGTTCGAGACACGACCGAGGCCGCTCGCCTGGAAAAGGCGCGCAGGGACTATGTATCCAATGTATCCCATGAATTCCGCACGCCGGTCTCTTCGATACGCGGATTGCTGGAACCACTTCGCGATGGACTTGTGACCGCCGAGGAAGACCGTGTCCGATATTACTCCTTCATGATGCGTGAAACAGAGCGATTGACGCGACTGATCGACGACCTGCTCGAGCTTTCGCGGCTCCAGAGCGGAACCGTCGCCTTTGAAGGCCGAACTTTCCGCTTGCCGAGGATGTACGATGAAATCGAGGAGAGATTCCGAAAGACGATAGCCGGAAAAGGGTTGCGGCTCGAGCTCGGAAGCATTCCTCAGGGCGCTCCTGCGGCTTTTGGAAATCCGGATCGCGCCGAGCAGGTCCTTGTCGCTCTCGTCGACAACGCCATCAAGTTCGCCAAGAAAGGTGGATTCGTCCGAATCGACACGAAACTGGACGATTCACGGTTCCGCATCACGGTAAGCGACGATGGCCCAGGAATTCCCGAAGAGGCCTTGCCCAATGTCTTCGATCGCTTCTTCAAGGCCGATGACGGTCGGAGCGGAGAGGGGAGCGGACTTGGACTCGCAATCGCAAAGGAGGTGCTCCAAGGCATGGGGCAGGAGATCGAAGCGCGCAATCGCCCGGAAGGTGGAGCGGAATTCATTTTCACGTTGTTCCGGGCCGATAGTCCGGACGGCGGGAATCTGGGAGTGAACCCATGAATGAAGATAGAGAGATCTTCGCCGCCGCAATGAAGGAAGCCCTTCGAAGAGGCTTCACGGCTGCAATCCTTCTCCTCGGACTCACAGGGACGGCCACCTTGCTCTTCACCACGTTGTCCTCGCAGCCGGAAGCCGATGCCGGTGCGGGTCTGGTGCGATTCTTCTCCTATTTCACGATCCAGAGTACGATCGCCGTATCGATCTGGAGTGCCTTCCAGACATTTCAGAACCCGCCCTCTCCGCGATTGCAGGGCAGCAGGGAAGAGACGGTGAAAAACACCGTCCATCTTGCGCTTCTCGTCTCCTCCCTCCTCACGGCCGGCGGCTATTATGCGCTTCTCGATGCGAGTTGGAGACCTGAAGGACTGTCTGCATTCGGAAACCTGCTGGTCCACGCCGTCGTCCCTGTCCTGTTGTTCCTGGAATGGCTCGTCTTCGAACGCAAGGGGAGATTCAGACTCGTCTCGGTCGCCGCAGTCCTCGCCCTTCCTGCATTCCATATGTGCGCCGTTCTACTGCTCGGAAGCCGGAGCGGAAGATACCCCTATTATTTTCTGGATCCGGTCGCTCTAGGAACCATCGATTTCCTTCGGAACGCCCTCCTCTTCGCCGTCTTGTTCATCCTGACCGGAGGATTGCTATGGATCGCCGATCAGTTGATGCTCCGGCTCAGGAGGTCTCCCCAGATGCAGCCGGAACAGGAAAAGGGAGGGCGTTAGCCCTCCCTTGGATCTGCAACGATATCCTCCCGGGTGGATGTGCCAGGGGTCATTGCCATCTGGTGACGACGGCGCCGTCCTTATCCTTGAAGGTCCCCACGATGATCATGATCAGGTCGATGAGATACCAGATTCCCAGGCCGCCCGCAGTGAACAGATACAGGATGCCGGTACCGATCTTGCCGACATAGAACCGATGGATGCCCAGTCCAGGCAGGAGCAGGCAGAGCAGGAGTGCGGCGATACGACTCTTGTTGGATTCCATGACGTATACCTCCATTTCCCGTGTGAGCCGGATTCGGCTCCAAGTCCATCGTAGCGCACCTCGTGCAGCGACGCAACTCATCCACTCTCAGGTGCCGATATGATAGACTAACCGGTGGAACCCCTTAAGGAGCTGGAAGAATGCTGATCGGACAGTTCAACGATTCCTTCCCACCGATTACCGATGGCGTTGCATCGGTTGTACGGAATTATGCGCATTGGATCACACGCGAACCACGTGGCGATTCTCGCTGCGTGGTCGTAACGCCCGATGTGCCGCGCCATCAGGATGCATCCGAGATATTCGAAGTCATACGATACGCCTCGATGCCGTTCCCTTTTCGTAAACCCTACCGATTCGGCATGCCCCACATCGACCCCAAACTTCTGGTCCGGATGCAGGACGTTCCGTTCGACATCATCCATGCGCATTGCCCATTCAGTGCCGGCCAGCTCGCTCTGGGCATCGCCAAGCGCAAGAAGGTTCCCGTAGTGGCGACTTTCCATACGAAGTACCGTGAGGAGTTCCTCCCCATCGTGCGTTCTACTGCGATCGCAGATGCCCTGACACGCGAGGTCGTGCGTTTCTTCGAGCGGGCAGACTCGGTATGGACCGTCAACGACGCATCGGTCGAGACACTCCGCGAATACGGATTCAAAGGCCCCGTCGTCGTTCTGAAGAACGGCTCGGACCTGATGCCCTCCAACCCCCTGCAACGGCGGTCGTCTGCCTGTGAATCGGTCTGCAGGAGTCTTGGAGTCAAGGAGGACGAAACGGTATTCCTATATGTCGGGCAGCATATCTGGCAGAAGAACCTTCGACTGCTGATTGAATCCCTTTCCATTGTGAAACGTGGGTTGATGGAATCGGTCGAGGGGACTCCAAAGGACGGGCGACCTTCCTTCCGGATGTTCTTCGTCGGGGGTGGAGACGCGGAAACCGAGATGCAGGAAATGATTGACGAACTCGGGCTAGCCAGCGAAACGCGCTTCCTTGGGGTGGTCCGCGACCGGAATCTTCTTCGTGGACTCTACGAACGAGCGGACCTTCAACTCTTCCCTTCGACCTACGATACAGCGGGCCTTGTCGTCATGGAGGCCGCGACCGCACTTTGTCCGACTCTCGTCATCGCCGGCAGCAGCATCTCCGAGGGCATCGTGGATGGGGAAAACGGGTTTCTGGCGAAGGAATCCGTCGAAGAGTACGCAACCGCGGTATTGAGGACTCTCGCGGACCGTGATGGACTCCGCAGGGCGGGCATCGGAGCGCAGCGGGACATGCACCGTCATTGGTCACTCGTGATCGAAGAAGTGCTCGTACTGTATCGGGAAGTGATCGAGCGCTACAATGTGCGCCAGACAAGGGATTCATGACGATTCCCGGTCCTTCCACAGAAAGCGGGTCCCGTCGATGTACCCGTCCTCGCCGACCTCGACTCCTTCGGAGCGGAGAAGTGCCGATTGGTAATCGAAACCTTCGCCGTGAGGGAGAGTGATCCGACATGGTGCCCCTACCACGCGATGCCATGGAAGGTCGAACCCTCGGCTGCATGCGACGAGGATCCTGACGACCTGCCGGGCGGCCCGTGGATTACCACAGAGACGCGCGATCTGACCATATGTGGCCACGGAACCGGATGGAATATTGGAAATGACCTGAATGGCTTTCAAGGAAAACGGTTCCAGCGCGATCCCCCCTTCAGATGCATCCGATTTCATCTTGATTCTACCTCTTGCGGCTTCTTGGGGTAAGTCCTTTCCGAAGGAGCCGGGGAAGGGTAGAATGAAATGAAGAAGCTGAACCTTGAACCGATGCATCCGAAGGAGGTCCAGAAACATGGACAAGCTGATCATCGTCATTCCTGCATACAACGAAGAAGCGAACCTGCCGGCTGTCATCGCAGGCTGGCATGCCGTCGCAGAGGAACTGGGGGGTGAAACCGTCCTCGTCGTCGTGAATGACGGCAGCAAGGACGCCACTGGGACCGTCCTGAAGAATCTTGCGACGACGCATCCCCGTCTTGTCGCAATCGACAAGCCAAATGGCGGTCACGGAAGCGCCTGTCTCCTCGGCTACGAATATGCGGTCGCCAAGGGCGCGGACTACGTCTTCCAGACCGATTCGGATGGCCAGACCCTGCCCGAGGAGTTCCCGGCCTTCTGGGAACGTCGCGGAGAGTTCGACGCCGTGATCGGATATCGCCGGGGACGGCAGGACGGTTTTTCCCGTAAGGTCGTCACGAAGGTACTCAAGCTCGTCGTCTGGGTTGTTTTCGGCCAGTGGCTGACCGATATCAATACCCCCTTCCGCCTGATGCGCGCCGACCTTCTTTCACAATTCCTCCAGCGCATCCCGACCGGATACAACCTTCCGAACGTCATCCTGACCGTTCTTTTCGCACGAAGGGGAAAGGACCGGGTGCTTTTCCTCCCGATCACCTTCCGCCCGAGGCAGGCTGGCAAGAATTCGATCAATCTCAAGAAGATATCGAGGATCGGTCTTCAGGCCGTGAAGGATTTCCGGTCCCTGCGAAGAGCGCTGAAATAGCGGTTCGTACCGAATCGAGGAGTACCCCCGAGAACCCGTAACCGTACGCGGACCAGACTCCGCGGGAAGGGAGGCTTCCATGGAATCCACGTATCTTGGCCGCTCCGGCATGAAGGTCAGCCGCTTGTGCCTTGGCACGATGAACTTCGGAGTCTTCACCGACGAGAAGGATGCGTTTCGCATCATGGATGAAGCTCTCGACGCCGGCATCAACTTCTTCGATACCGCCAACGTGTACGGATGGGGAGTGAACTCAGGTCGTACCGAGGAAATCATCGGCCGCTGGTTCGCAACCGGTGGAGGTCGCCGGGAACGCGTCGTCCTCGCGACAAAGGTGTATGGAGACATGCACGATGACGCGGACGGCCCGAACCGCGGGGAAGGTCTGTCCGCCTATAAGATCCGTCGCCATCTCGAAGGCTCCTTGCGTCGTCTTCAGACCGACCACGTCGAACTCTATCAGATGCATCACGTCGATCGGGAGACTTCCTGGGAGGAACTCTGGGGCGTCTTCGAGAATCTCGTGGCCCAGGGGAAGATCTACTACGTCGGATCGAGCAACTTCGCCGGCTGGGATCTGGCCGTCGCACAATACGAGGCCAAATCGCGCCATTTTCTTGGACTCGTGTCGGAGCAGCATAAATACAATCTGAACTGCCGCCTCCCTGAGCTCGAAGTCCTTCCGGCCGCCATGGACCTCGGAATCGCGGTGGTACCCTGGAGTCCCTTGGACGGAGGGCTCCTCGGCCGCAACGCCTTGAATCCCATCAACATCTCCCGCACCGAAGGGAGCCGCCAGAGAATCGAAGAGCACCGTGAGAAACTGCATGCCTTCGAGAAATTCTCGCTCGCGTTCGGCGAACCTCAGGACCTGATCGCCCTGTCTTGGCTGTTCACCCATCCAGCGGTGACGGCTCCCATCATCGGTCCTCGCACTTCGGAACAGCTTCGAGAGTGTCTCCGGAGCATCGACGTGAAGCTTGGAGAGTCCGAATTGAAGGCTCTCGATGCGATCTTCCCAGGGCCTGGAGGTATTTCCCCGAAGGCCTACGCCTGGTAAGGACCGGACACCGTAACGGATCACACAACACGAGGAGGGTACACATGTCCATCGGACTCGGCATCATCGGATATGGCGGCATGGGTCGCTGGCACCATCAGAATCTTCCGCGCGTGGGTGGAATCCACGTCGTCGGCGCCTATGACATCAATGTGGACCATGCCGCATTGGCGGAGACTTCCGGCATCCGCAGCTTTCGAACCGCGGCTGAACTGCTCGCGGATCCGGAAATCAAGATCGTCACGGTCGCCACTCCGAACAATTTCCATAAGGAATACGTCCTCGCAGCCATTGCGGCGGGGAAACATGTCGTATGCGAGAAACCTGTCGCCATGAACTCCTCGGACCTGGTGGAGATGATCGATGCGGCCCGATGTGCCGGAGTCGTCTTCTCCGTTCATCAGAACCGTCGTTGGGACGAGGACTACCGCACCGTCCGCAAGGTCGTGGACGAAGGTACGATCGGGAAGCCCTTCTATATCGAGTCCCGCGTGCAAGGTTCGCGCGGTGTACCTGGGGATTGGCGCTGCGTCCGGGAGGCCGGCGGTGGGATGCTCCTCGATTGGGGCGTGCATATGATCGACCAGATCCTGCAGATGGTCGATAGCCCGGTCGTTGAAGTCTACGCGCATCTGTTGAGCATCCGGACCCCCGACGTCGACGACAATTTCAAACTGCTGATGAAGTTCGGGAACGGACTGTCCGCATTGGTCCAGGTCGACACGATCTGCTTCTCGAGCCTGCCGCGCTGGCATGTCTCCGGCGACGCTGGGACGCTTGTCGTGAATGACTGGAGCGTCAGTGGCCGGATCGTTCGGGCGAACACCATCGAATTCCGGATGGAAGAAGGCATCGTCTACACCGCAGCGGGTCCGACCCGTACCATGGCCCCCCGCCCTCTGGAGTCGATCGAGGAACTGCCTCTTCCCAAGCTTGTTTCCGACTGGACGGAATACTACCGGAACTTCGTCGCTTCGACCGAAGGCAGGGAAGAGCTCCTCGTCAAGCCTTCAGAAGCCCTTCGAACCCTTCGCGTCATCGATGCAGCATTCGAAAGTTCTTCGACAGGTGTCTGCGTCCGGATGAGCATCTGATCGGAGGATTCCCATGGAATCAAAGCGAGTCGCTTCCAGAATGCATTCCGAAACAGGTCGTCGAGCGACCGAACTCGTTGCATCCATGACGCTGGACGAAAAAGTCTCGCAGATGTTGTTCGATGCGCCTGCGATTCCCCGTCTCGGCATCCCGGCGTACAACTGGTGGAACGAGGCGCTGCATGGCGTCGCTCGCGCCGGTACGGCGACGGTGTTTCCCCAGGCGATCGCCCTTGCGGCGACATTCGACGAGAACCTGATCCGCCGAGTCGCGGACGTCATCTCCACCGAGGCACGCGCAAAACACCATGAAGCGGTCCGTCACGGCGACCGCGGCATCTACAAGGGGTTGACCTTCTGGTCTCCGAACATCAATATCTTCCGCGATCCCCGATGGGGAAGAGGACATGAGACCTTCGGGGAAGATCCCTATCTGACCTCTCGACTGGGTTGCGCTTTCGTATTGGGCTTGCAGGGGGAAGATCCGCGCTTCCTCAAGACCGCCGCCTGCGCGAAGCACTTCGCGGTTCACAGCGGACCGGAGGGGGAAAGACACACCTTCGACGCGCGCGTTTCCGAAAAGGACCTATGGGAGACCTATCTGCCGGCATTCCGCGTCCTCGTGACCGAAGCCGGCGTCGAAGCGGTCATGGGAGCCTACAATCGAACGAACGGCGAACCCTGTTGCGGAAGTCCGCGCCTGCTCACGGAAATCCTGCGGACCGCTTGGGGATTCGACGGCCATGTCACTTCCGACTGCTGGGCGCTCCAGGACTTCCATCTCGGCCATGGCGTCACGAAGACGGCCCCCGAGTCTGCCGCTCTCGCAGTGCGCAGTGGGTGCGACCTGAACTGCGGGTCTCTCTTCGGCAACCTCCTCATCGCGATCCAGGAGGGACTAGTGGACGAGCCGACCATCGACCGTGCAGTCGTTCGATTGATGACGACCCGTATGCGACTTGGAATGTTCGATCCAGATTCGAGCGTGCCCTATGCCGAGACACCCTACCTTCTCGTGGACTCCCCGCAGCACCGGGCATTGGCACTTGAAGCATCCTCCCGATCCCTGGTCCTGCTGAAGAACGAAGGAGACCTTCTACCGCTATCCACCGAGAGGATCGCAACCATCGCCGTGATCGGTCCGAACGCCGACAACCGCGAGGCTCTCCTCGGAAACTACGCAGGAACTCCATCCCGGACCAGAACGCTGCTCGAGGGTATCCAGGAATCGGTCTCGTCCGGTACGAGAGTCCTCTATGCAGAAGGCTGTCACCTCTGGAAGAAGCAGCCGGATACGCTCGCACGCGAAGGCCACAGACTGCAGGAGGCAATTTCGGCGGCGGAAAGTGCCGATGTCGTCGTTCTTTGCCTCGGCATCGACCCTACGATCGAAGGGGAACAGTTCGACTCCCCGGACGGGTATGGAGATGGCGACAGACCCGACCTCCGCTTGCCGGGTCTCCAGCAGCGACTGCTCGAGGACGTCTTCGCCACGGGCACACCCGTGGTCCTGGTCCATGTTTCCGGCAGTGCCGTGGACCTTCGATGGGCAGACGAGCATGTGCCCGCGATCGTCCAGACCTTCTATCCAGGTGCGGAAGGCGGCCAGGCGGTCGCAGACCTGTTGTTTGGAAAGACGCCTCCCAGTGGCAGGCTGCCCGTGACCTTCTACCGAACATCCGAGGAATTGCCGGATTTCCGCGATTATGCGATGCAGGGACGTACCTATCGATATATGTCGAATGAAGCTCTCTACCCATTCGGGTTCGGGCTTGGGTATGTCCAGCCCATCTTCTCAGCGCCCTGCGCCGCGCCCGGGACGGTCTCCGCGGGTGCAAGGGTCCGATGCTCCGCTTCGGTATCGAATATGGGCGAGTCGGATTGTCTGGAAACCGTGCAACTCTACCTGTCGAAGGAAGGCGCACCCGAACCGGCTCCAAGATGGTCCCTGAAGGGAATCCGCATCGTCCCATTGAAGGCGGGCGAGACCCGAGAGGTCCTCTTCGAAATCGGCTCCGACGAGATGGCCATCTTCGACGAAAAAGGAAGGAGAATCGTCGAGTCCGGCCGCTATGTTTTCCATATCGGCGGCACGCAGCCCGACGCCTGCAGCGTCCGACGGACAGGGGTCCGTCCCGTGACCGGTTCCTTCCTCGTGGAAGGTCCTCCCCTGATCCTTCCCCGATAAGCCGCATCCCCGAAGAAACGCATCCAGTCGACAGGAGTCGTGCCGACACTCCTCTTTTCCTCGGTTCGGGCGTATAATGAAGTCAAGAAA
>CAZOHH010000008.1:0-718 GCA_964579735.1 uncultured Oscillospiraceae bacterium
TTCCGCGAAGTCCGTGAGCAGCGACCGTTTCGTGTTGTAGTCGTGGAAGACGACGAGGCGTCGAGCGACGCGGCTCATCTCGGCGTACATGATCTCTCTCTCGGGTTTGGACATCCCATGGGCGACATAGGACGCGATGGCCAGGTCGAAGCTCTTGTCCGCGAAGGGAAGCCGTTCTAGGACGCTGGCCTGGACGAGGTCGACCGGCTTCCCCGCCAGTTTCCGTGCCGCGATGTCGAGCATCCTGCGGACCGGATCCACGCCGGTCACGACGAATCCCCGCTCGCTCAGGGCGGAGCAGAGGGCTCCGGTGCCGCATCCCACATCGAGGACGGATGCTTGCGCAGGCAGGTCGAGCGCATTCTGGACGTCGTTCAGTACCGCGTCGTAGTGTCTTCTCTGGCGGTCGAAGAAGAGCCCGTAGACCGGCGCGATTCCGGAGAAGATCCTATTGCTTCGGGTGTCTTCCATGGAAGTACGTCCTTTCGGCGTCGGTCAGGTTTCCGCGGCTTCCGCCTTGTCGCGGATGGACTGGATCTCCTCCTTGGAGAGGACCTTGCCGGTGATCCAGGCGATGAGAGCGATCCCGATGAGGTCGACGGCGAATCGGGTCAGCATGAATTTCCATCCCATGGCGGAGGCCTCGAACATCAGCATGGGAATCTTCGTGGTCGACCAGGCTCCGATGAAAATCAGCACGTTGGAGAAGCGGCTGCCT
>CAZOHH010000008.1:728-5947 GCA_964579735.1 uncultured Oscillospiraceae bacterium
TACAGAGGACCGGCCGCTGCGGAGCCCATGAGGAAGGCGAGGAGCACGCCTCGAAGGCCCGAGCCTTCGCCCATCAGTCTGATCATGGTCTCCCGCTTGACCCAGACGTCCAGAAGCCCGAGCAGGATGAACACCGGCGGGATGATCGACAGCATCTCGAGGGCATTGGCCCAGGTCAGCGAGAGGGACTTGATGCCGATATCGGGGAAGGCGAACAGGACGAACAGATTGACGACGGCAAGGAGCAGGAAGATGCGGTAGCGCTTCAAGACTTTCAATCCCTTCGCGTCCATGTTCATCCGAGCACCACCCCGATCACCAAAGCGACGCCGAAGGAGAACACATAGGCCAGGAAGTTCCGCGTCAAGGCGGCCTTCTTGCCGAAGGTCTTGATTTCGAGAGGGAGAGTGACGATGCCGACCATCATGAGGGTGGAGATGAAGACGGCGATCTGCATGAAGCCAGCGCCTTTCTTGAGCAGAGCGGAGGCGAGCGGGAAGGCGATGAAACCGGGAATCAGCGTGATGGACCCGATCAGGGAGGCCAGGAACATACCGAGCCAACCGGACTTTGCACCTAGCAACGAAGAGATCGCTTCCGGACTCAGGACCGCGAGCATCAGTCCTATGAATACGAGAATCGCAAGGAACTGCGGCATGATGATCTCGAAGGCCTTCCAGCCTGTCTTGAGCGCCATGAGCGTTTTCTTCCGGTCCTTCCAGAAGGAAAGGCCCAGCAGTATCACGGTCGCGACGTAGAGTACAACGGTGGAGATGTCCATTCAGTTCCTTTCTCTACCCGACGTGCGTCAGGCGGTGGGTCGGTCGGGGCAGGCGCGGTTGCGGAGCAGGAAGAACGACACGACCATGAAGACGGAGACGGTGACGAAGGCGGCGATGAAACCGAGCTGCGCGATGAAGATGCCGCCGAGAACGGGCAGGAGGACATCGAGAAGGTTCATCGAGCCGCTGATGCCGATATAGGCGGTGCGGCGGTTTTCGGGGGCTATATCCAGCAGGAACGGCTCGAAGCCCATGTTTCGACCGCTGGTGATGAAGCCGACGAGAAGGAAGACGAGGATGTACCAGGCGGCTCCCGCAGGCTGGAGGAGAATGGCCAGGAGTGGAATCGCGGCACCGGTCAGGATGCAGACCCGGAGCACCACCGTGGAACCGAACCGTTTGGAGAGGAACACCCAGAAGAAGTTGGACAGGAGACTGCCGAGGATCTGGGCGAGGACGTAGGCGCCGAACCAGGCCTGTGCGTCCGGGAAGGTCCGGGAGACGTAGAGCATGTAGAAGGGCAGGATCATGAGGCTGAAGCTGGTGATGTTCTCGACGAGGATGAAGTTGCGGAAGATCCGGTCCTTCTTGAGGATCTGCAGGGCGTCCCGGAACATGCCGACCTTTGGGCCTGCCGGGGCGGGCGCAGGCTCCGAGGCGGGCTCCTTCAGCGACCAGAATCCGAAGGCGGCGACCATGAGCCCGAGGAAACCGACGGCCATGAGAAGGGCGTAGTCGTACGGATAGGGAAGGACGCCCGGCGCGAAGACCCTGGCGACGAGCAGTCCGCCGAGGAGGGCCGCGAGACCGCCGACGAACTGGCGGGAGGCGTACATGCCGGGACGCTTGTCGGAGGGGAGAACCTTGCCGACGAGGTCGGCGTAGGCGATGCTGGCGAAACCGCCGCTCAGGGCGAAGAGGAGGACCAGTGCATAGAAGGCGACGAGGGTCAGCAGGGGACGGGTGGAGGCGAAGAAATAGGTGACGACCGCCATGCCGAGGAAACTGGCGGCCCGCAGGTAGATGCCGGCCAGAAGGAACTTCTTCTTGTGGGGGAAGCGCTCGAGGTAGCGGCTGAAGAGCAGGTTGAAGATGGAGGGGGCGCCGAGGAGGATGGAGTACATGACGCCGAAGGCTACAGGGCTGGTCGTCAGGCCGCCGATGAAGTTCGGCAGCACGGTGTTGGGCTCGATCATGGCCATGGTCATTGCAAGGAAGAACCCATGCCACAGGAAAGGCCGGAGGACGCTACTTTTCAAGGGACTCCGGCTTCTTCTCGAAGAAGGAGAGGACCAGGGAGACGACGACGAGACCGAGCGCGACATAGAGGAGCGGACGGTTGGCATCGAAGGGGCAGGCTCCTTCTGGAAGGTTCCGATAGAGCAGGTAGGTGCCGGTCAAGGCGTAGAGCGCGATCGCGGCTCCGACGGCGAAGAAGGCGTTGCCTATGTACCAGACGACCGTCCGTTTCTTCAAAGGTCATCCCTCCCTGGTCAGTGGCGCAATGCGCTTTCCCCATTCAATCGGCTCCGTCTACCATACTACTCGTCACGGCGCCGACAGGGAACATAGGATACTGGATTCGAGAAAGACTCCGGTGCCGCAGTGGGCATCGGAGTCTTTCTCGAGGTTGAACCGTGATCTTGAATCGGGAGCGTCTAGCGTCCCTTCATGGCTCCAGTGGGGTCGGCCTGCGGCGTGCAGCTGGGGTTCGGGGTCACGTTTTCATTTCCGTTTTCGCTACCGGCACCTGGCGTCGCGGCAGGGGTTCCTTGATTCTGATTCTGGTTCTGGTCACCCGCCGGGGTACAGCTGGGGTTCGGGGTTCCCTGGTTCTGGTTTCCTGCGGGAGTCACGTCGGAGTTCCCGTTCTGGTTCCCCTGCTCGCTTCCGGTCACCGAAGGCTGTCCCGTGGGGCTCTTCGCTCCGTGCCAGGTATAGCCTGTCTGGTCCATCTCACGGGTCTGGAGCAGGGTCTGGATCAGGTCCCCCAGGGGTGCGTTCTCGATGCCGGCCGCATCGTAGTTCTGGTTCTGCACCTCCGACTGGGTCAGAAGCATCTGACGGCCGACGGACAGGCCGTTCTGCTGTGCGACAGTCGCCACAGCCTTGTCGGCGGTATAGAGGGTACGTACCTGGATGTTGGCCATGACGCCGGTTCCTGGGTTTTCCTGCATCGTCTGGAGTTCCGTCTTCAACTGGAGTGCGTCTTCGGGAAGGACGGCGGAGACGAGCATGGTCTCGATCTGGAACTGGTTCGTCGCGCGAACGGCTTCCACCCAGCGCTCGACCGCGGTCTTCCAATAGAGCCCCTTGAGCTGGACTTTCGAAAGCACCTGCTCGGCGTCCTGGTTCATGGCTCGGACGGAGAGCACCTTCAGTTCCCGGTCGAGCGACAGCTCCAGGCTCGGGTTGATGTCGATGGACATGGTTGCATATACCGGCTGGGCGATCAGCCCCTGCCCGAAGACCAGGCCGAATCCGACTAGGAAGACCAGTGCGGCCGTGACCAGGGCGGGCACCCAGCGGCGGGACAGGACTGCTTTCCTGCTTTGTTTCCGTTCGGTTTCCATGATGATTTCCTTTCCTACCGCATGTTGCGGCTGAACGTGCATCTTGACCAGTTCGCTGCCTGTCGTGAACACATAGGACCACTTTCGGTCGATGCGAAGGACGACTCCCTTGCTCATTTCATTTCCTCTCTTTCGAAAAAGGCGATATAGGTGTGGATCAATCTCAGCTCGCTGCGCATCAGCAGGGCCAGCAGGACGATGCTGGCGCGGTTCCTCTCGACGGTCTTGAGAGGGATTCCGCAACGGCGGGACAACTCGGTGCCGGGGAGTCTGGATTCCTGCATCATGCGTCCATGCAGGAGTTCATCCTCCGAGAGGCATCGTGCGGCCCGGATGCACAACAGACGGCTATCCAGATGTTTCGGGAACCGACCGGCCACTCCGGCGAGGTCCAACCCGAAACGGCTCAGGTCCAACTCCAATTGGAAAACGGCTTCCTTGTATTCCATGTCATCCTGGACCTGCCCGCTTCTGGGGTCGGCAAGGGTCTCCTCGAGGGCAAGTCCATCTTCGGAAGGCTTCTCGGAAAGACTGACGGTGGCGACGTTCGTGCGATTGTGGCGATCCGCGTCCAGCAGACGATTTCGGATCAGCAGGCGGGCATAGGCTTCGAAAGGTACGCCTCGTTCGATGCGGTAGGAGTCTATGGCTTGATCGTAGGCTTCGAGGCCGATGGAGAACTCCTCCTCCTGGTCGACGAAGTACGAACGGGTGAAGCGGCGAACCTCGCGCCGGACGAATGGCAGACCGCTCTCGAGGAATTTCTCCCGAAGTCCTTTGTCCCCGGACTGGATCGCTGGGATCATGGACATCGCTTCCGCCAGTTGCTGACCCATTCCTACCTCCACTTCGTCTCGAGGAATCTCCTCACTTACACTATACGTGGGAGGATGAGGATATCAGAGGGTGGGAGGCGAAAAATCCTAGTGATTTTTAGGGGAATGATGCATTGGATTACGGTATACTATGCGCGGAACCGGCCAAATCCATGGGGCCGGTTGGAAACGCAGGAGTCTCCCCACCCCTATAAGAGGAAATTGTGCAGCATGGATTCTAGATGAGCGCAGGATTGCTACTTCCCGTGGCGTTGAAAGATGGGCTGCCCGTTCTGATATCCGAAATCCCGGCCAAGGATATCGGAAAGAATTGCGGGTGCATCTGCCCGAATTGCGGAGGACCCCTTGTCGCGAAGGCAGGGTCTTATCGACGCCATCACTTTGCCCATACCAGCATAGACTGTTCCTACCGCATCCAGGATGCGATGCGGATCGGTCTGCTGCATATCGCGCGGGCGATTCTCCAGCAGGAAAGGAAACTGAGGCTGCCGGGATACGATGTCTCCGACGACAGTGTGGAGTCCTTCTCCGAGGAACCGGAGATCTTTTTCAGACTGACCCGCAGATTCCAGGTCGTACGCCCTGAGATGGTTGCCGTCGTCGACGTGCGACTCGAGAAGCCAACTCCGGACGCGGACTTCATTCTCGTCGTCGAAACCGAAGCCAGTCGGATTGCGATGGACGTCTCCATGTCGTGCCGTGCCAGCCGGAGTCCCGTCGACCTTCTGCTTTGCGGGACGCATTCCGCTTTCGAACTCGACCTGAGCAAGGCGAGGTATTCCGACTTGATGGACCGGGACCGATTGAGGACGATCATCGTCCACGATACCCAGTACAAGCGATGGCTTCACGACCCTCGACTCATCACCTGACGCCGCATTCTTCGCTCCGATATCTGGTCATCGGCCGCGTAGAAGGCTCCGAACCAACGGAGCCTATGACGCCGTATTCTACGCTCCCCCGATGCCTGAAGCCGATATCTGGTCATCGGCCGCGTAGAAGGCTCCGAACCAACGGAGCCTATGACG
>CAZOHH010000008.1:6047-29694 GCA_964579735.1 uncultured Oscillospiraceae bacterium
CCGATATCTGGTCATCGGCCGCGTAGAAGGCTCCGAACCAACGGAGCCTATGACGCCGTATTCTACGCTCCCCCGATGCCTGAAGCCGATATCTGGTCATCGGCCGCGTAGAAGGCTCCGTAGGATCTTCCCGGGGACGGGTTGACAGCATTTGCGTCTCGGCGTACATTTGAATAAACCGACCGCCGGTCTAACAAACGGGAGAGGTACGACAGGATGGCCCGAGCCGTCAACGACAAGGAGCATGCGGAGCGCCGCAAGGAGATCCTGGACGCGACCCAGCGGCTGATCTATGCCAAGGGCTACGAGTCGATGACCGTGCAGGACCTGCTCGATGATCTGCATATTTCCAAGGGTGCGTTCTACCATTACTACGACTCGAAGCAGGCGCTGCTCGAGGCGTTCGTGGAGCGCATGACGGAGGAAGGGTTGCGGTTGATCGAACCTTATGCCGAGGATCCGGACCTGACGGCGCTCGAGAAGTTCCAGAAGGTCATGTCGGTCGGGATGGCCTGGAAGACGGGCCAGCGCGAGATGCTGATGGGCCTGATGCGTTCCTGGTATGGTGACGAGAATCTTCGGGTGCGCCAGAAAGCGAATGCGCGAGGCCAGGCAAGCTTGGCGCCCTTGATCGAGCGGATCGTACGCCAGGGTGTGGGCGAAGGGATCTTCGATACGCCAGACCCGGACCATGCCGCCGCGATGTTCATGCTGCTGGGGTTCTCCTTAAGCGAAACCATCGTCACCGAGCTTCTGGACGAGTCTCCTCGACAAGATAAGCTGGAACGGATCCTTTCGGCTGCGTCGGCTTACGCTGGTTTCTACGAGCGGATCCTCGGGGCTCCGATGGGTTCTGTCCGCCTGATCGACCCCGAACTGATGCGACAATGGACCAAGTGGTCCTGAAGGAGGAGTCATCCATGAACGTCATCGAAATCAAGAACCTGACCAAGTCCTACGGCAAGGCCCGCGGCATCCTCGACGTCAGTTTCGACGTCGAGGAGGGAGAGATCTTCGGGTTCATAGGCCCGAACGGCGCCGGTAAGTCGACCACGATCCGCACGCTGCTGTCGTTGATCCGCCCGACGAGCGGCAGCGCCACGATCTTCGGCAAGGACTGCGTGCTGAAGGCGCCCGAGATCGCACGGGAAGTCGGGTATCTGCCATCGGAAGTGTTCTACTACGACAAGATGAAGGTCCTCGAACTTCTGAAGTACTCCGCCAGCTTCTACGGCAAGGACTGCACGAAGCGGATCAAGGAGCTCGCCGAGTACATGGACCTCGACCTGAAGCGGAAGATCGAGGACCTGTCCTATGGCAACCGCAAGAAGGTCGGCATCGTCCAGGGGCTTCTCCACGAGCCGAAGCTGATCATCCTCGACGAGCCCACGGGTGGCCTCGACCCGCTGATGCAGCAGAAGTTCTTCGAACTGCTGCGCGAGGAGAACCGCAAGGGCGCCACCATCCTGCTGTCCTCGCACGTGCTCGACGAAGTCCAGCGCCTGTGCAGCCGGGTGGCCATCATCAAGGATGGGAAGATCATCAAGCTCGAGAAGATGAGCGACCTGACCCGCGACAACTACAAGAAGTTCAGCATCGAGGTCGACGCATCAGCCGACCTGAGCTTCGCCATCGAAGGCGTGACCAACCTCGAGCGCAAGGACGGCACCGTCAGCTTCTTCTTCAAGGGCGACGTGAACCTCATGGTCCAGCGGATCGCCGCGGTGCCGATCCGGAATCTCTGGATCGAGGAGCCGACGCTCGAGGAGATCTTCATGCACTACTACCAGAAGGAGGGGTGAACGGGATGAACGTATTCCTCCAGGAACTCCGGTTCAGCCGCAGGTCCGTGCTGATCTGGTCCCTCTCGCTGGCTGCCTTCGGCTCGCTCTACCTGCTCCTTTTCGGGGCCATCAAGAACGACCTCCAGGTCTTCGAGGACGTGATCCAGAATTTCCCGCCGGTGGCTCAGGCCGCCCTCGGCTTCGTCATCGGGACGCTCAAGACCATCACGGGATTCTACGCCTTCGCCTTCACCTATGTCGTGCTATGCGGAGCCGTGCAGGCCATGAATCTCGGCGTATCCGCCATCGGACGTGAAATCGGCGGGAATACCGCGGATTTCCTGCTCACGAAGCCCGTCGCGCGGTCGAACATTCTGGCGCAGAAGGCCCTCGCGGTGCTCGTCTCCCTCGTTGCCACGAATGCGATCTTCCTGGGAATCACCCTCCCCGTGGCGATAGCGCAGCAGTCCGACCTCGACGTCGGACAGTTCCTGCTGCTGTCCGCGACGCTGTTCTTCGTCCAGCTGATCTTCGCCTCGCTCGGGCTGCTCTACGGCGTCGCCGCGAAGAAGATCAAGTCCGTGGTGGCGGTCTCGCTACCCGCCGTGTTCGCATTCTTCGTCGTCGGAATGCTCGGTGCCATCATCGGCGAGGACACCATCCGCTACTTCACGCCGTTCAAGTACTTCGATACCGGCATCATCCTCAAGAACTCGGCCTATGAGACGCCCTTCTGCCTCGTGGCCGCCGCGGTCGTCGTCGTAGCTGTCGTCGCGAGCTTCGCCGTCTTCGCGAAGAAGGACGTCCATGCGCTCTGACGCCGTGACGCCGGCGGACCCGTCCGCCAGGGAGGACCCGAAATGAATGTCTTCTGGAGAGAGATCAAGGCCAACCGGAAAGCGCTGATCTGGTGGAGCGTCGGCATGCTGTTCATGATCTACGCCGGCATGGCGAAGTACTCCGCATACGCTTCGTCCGGCACGAGCATCACCGACATGATGAACCAGCTGCCCCCATCGCTCAGTGCCGCGCTGGGATTCGCAGGACTCGACGTCATGAAGGCGAGCGGCTTCTACGGCATGCTCTATCTGTACATCCTGCTCATGGTCACCGTCCACGCCGCGCTGCTCGGTGCGAACATCCTCGCCAAGGAGGAGCGCGACCGCACCTCCGAGTTCCTCATGGTCAAGCCCGCCTCGCGTTCCCGCATCGTGACGGCCAAGCTGGCTGCCGCCATCGTCAACGTCCTCGTGCTGAACCTCGTGTGCCTTGGGCTGTCCTTCGCCGTGGTGGAACAGTATGCGGGCGGCGAGGACCTCACGAGTGAGATCTGGTTGCTGATGGGCGCGATGTTCATCCTGCAGCTCGTGTTCCTGTTCCTCGGCTCGGCCATCGCCGCGGCCGGCAAGAGCCCGAAGGCTGCAGCGAGCATCGCCACGACCGTGATGCTGACCACCTACGTGATCTCCATCGTGGTCGACGTGAACGCGAACCTCGGCTTCCTGCGGTACTTCACGCCGTTCAAGTACTTCGCGGCTGCGCCGGTCATCACGAACCAGGCCTACGAGCCGGTCTACGTGGTGCTGTCGGCGTTGATCATCGCAGTTTCGGTGGTCGTGACATACGTGGCGTACAACCGGCGGGACCTGAAGATCTAGTCATCGAGCTCGACGATTCCCCTAGAACGTCGTGTGGATGTTCCAGTTGACGGATCCTTCGATCTCGTCGAGCCATAGGTCGAGCGAGTAGTAGACTCTGACGTGGGCCTGCAGGTCCCAGCCTCCGCCGGCGTTCGTGAGACGGCCGGTGGCGTCGATCATGAGGTGGATGATGGCGTACTTGCGGCCGAAGGCCTTGATGCCGCCTTCCGCGCCGCCGTGCAGCCAGACGTCCAGGATGAGCGTGTTCGAGTCGAAGAAGTACTGCCCTTCGGCCCCGGCGTTGAGGTAGGCCCGCACGTAGACGGGCCAGATGCTGACGTCGCCCGTGTCGAAGTCGAAGAGGAGCTTGGCGCGGATGTAGCTGTCGTCGGGCAGGTCCGAGTCGCGGTAGGCGATTCCGAATCCGTAGCCGTAGAGTCCCGCGGCCTTGGCGGTCAGGGTCTCGGGGTATCCGATGCGGACCTCCCAGTAGGTGGGACACATGTCGAAGCCCAGGTCGCCGGAAACTTCGGACCCCATCATCGGGAAATCGCGGAGCATGAGGCTGAACTGCAGGAGTTCCAGGGAGTGGTAGTAGCTGATCCGAGCCGAGCCGACGTAGCTGAACCCACCGCCGGTCGCGATCTTGACGACGTCGGTCGGAGCGTAGAAGTCGCCGCCGATCTCGACGTCCGGACCCTTCTCGACGAACAGGTAGAGGTCGCGCACCTCGCCCAGCGGAACGAAGGCCGCGCCTGCGCCGAGTCCGAGCGTGAGCTTGGCGCCGGCCGCGAAGAACCAGTTGCCATCCGCGGAGGTGTCGACCTTCACGCTGTCGACGGCCGCGAACAGTTCACCCTTGCCCTTCGGCACGGCGAAGTGGCCGTCTTCGGAGCGCGGGAGGGCGAGGTTGTAGGCCATGATGCCCGTGATCTCGTTCATCTGGCCGTACCCGAAGGAGATGCCGCCGTTCACGGGGTCGTTGTAGAAGATGCCGACGGCGAAGAAATAGCGCTTCAGGGTCTTGTCGAGGCCGAGGCGGACGTTGGTGTCGATGGGGACGCCCACGAGGGAGCTGGCCGCGTCGAATGCCATTTCGAGGTCGCTGGTGTCGTATTCGACGACCGTGCTGTCGGTCGAGCCGGTCTTCGGCACCACGACGCCGATGACGCTGCTGAATTCCTCGAAGTCGAGGTCGAGTTTCGACTTGGACTCCTCGTAGCGGATCTCGGGGCGGGTCATCACGTCGGCGAAGACGATCCGGTCGAAATTGTCCTTCGTGTTCATGGCGACGGTGTCGGAGAGCTGCATTCCGCCCCAGAGGGTCAGAGCGGTCGGATAGAAGTCCACGGTCTTCGCGGTGTCGAAGGAGAGGCGGGCGAGCTTGCGCTCATGGACCACGCCCGCCTGTGCGACGGCCTTGAGGAGTCCGATCTTCAGCATGGTCTTCGTGGACTGGAAGCTGAGCGAGCGGACCTCCATGGGGAATCCGTGGAAGTCGACGAGAAGCGGCGTGTCGAAGATGGCCTTGCCATAGAGTGCGTCCGGGTTGCCTTCCGCAGTCATCTTCTCCATGTCGGCGGGGACGACGAGGTCGGTGAAGGCGAGGTCGGAGAAGGTCATCTTTTCGGCGAACGCCACGTCGAGGGTGCCGTTCATATGGAGCCCGTCCGGCTTCAACTCGCCGCTGCTGACCTTGAAAAGGACGTTTCCGGTGCCGGAGGGGTCGAACTTGTCGGTTTCGGCGACGGTGCAGACCAGCGTGCCCAGTTCCTTGCTCGTGAAGAGCTTGACGTTGGCCCGCTGGTAGCCGAAGAGGGGGATGCCCATGTCGCCGCGGATCTCGACGTTCACCTTGTTCGCGTAGAGGTCGAGCATGCAGCTGAAGACGCGGACGTCGCGGAAGCCGCCGAGCGCGGTGCCGAAGTCGACGGGGATGCCCTCGGTGGAGACGACGAGATTCTGGTAGGTGATGCCGTTGAGATCGTAGAGGAGTTGACCGGACGTGAGGGTGAAGAACACGCGCTTGCCTTCGTCGGTCATGATGTAGTCGGACGGGAGGGAGACGCGGCCGTTCTTCACGATAATGCCGAGCCAGAACGGAAGCAGGGTCTCGGCCGGGGCGCCTTGGGTGGAGACGAAGGCCGCGCGGTCGAGGTCGATCGAGACATGGCCGGGGGTCACGCCGATCTCATCGCCGGTGGGCTGGTCGCTGTTGCCGACGAGAGCCGGGGTCATGGTGCCGTCGTCCAGCGTGAAGCCGGCTCCGCTCCAGGCGTTGACGTCGAAGGGCACGGTGGACATCTGCTCCTGGAGAAGCGGGTCCTTCGGGAGGACGAGGAGCGACGTGGACTGGATGGTGTAGCCGAGATAGAGCATGGACTGGTCGAGGCTCGCGGACTCGATGGGCTTGAGGGTCAGGAGCACCGAAGAGAAGTCGGTCTTCACGTCGGTCTGGACACTGCCTTCGGGGAGCAGGCGGTCGATGCCGGCCAGGTTGCCGAAGCTCGGGTCGATCTTCTTGGGGCTTCCCCCGAAGACGTTCGGGTCGAGCTCGACGGGAAGGGAATCCTCGAACGTGCGGAAGGGGAGGATGAGCTTGCCCTTGATCGAACTGCGGGTGGAGTCGACCGTTCCGTCGACCCAGGTCATGCTCGAATCCGTGACCCGCATGCCCAGACCGGCCGGGATGACGAGGCGCAGCGTGCGCATCTCCGTCAAGGAGAAGGAACCGGACAGTTTGCCCGCGGTGTTGAAGGAAGCGACGCTGTAACCGTAGCCGAGGCCGAGGTTGTCGACGGTCTCGAGGCCGACCGCGTATTCGACGGTGCCGCGGAACAGCCGTATGCGGCCGCCTTCGGGCTCCGCTGCGGAGAGATCGAGCTGCGTCATGAGGCCGGGGGCGAAGAGAAGATTGCCATAGCGGAAGGCCGGGATGGTGCCCATCTCGATCTTGCCGCTGACCCGCAGCGCCGCGTCCGCGAAACGGATCGAGTACAGGTCGCCGATCAGATTGTGGGTCGCGGCCTCGCCGTTCGTGGTGGGGGCGGTCATGTAGCCATCGACGCTCGCGACGGCGCTTCCCGCGGTCAGGGACAGGCGAGTTAGGTGCATGCCGGACTCGTCGATGACGGCGGACTTCGCGAGATTCGCGGTGCCGGCGTAGATGAAGTTGCCGTTCAGGCCGATGCCGGCCAGCGTCACGTCGATCGAGCGGTCATCGCCCACGATGAGCTTGCCGGTTCCGCCCTTCGAACTCGCCGGCCCCTGGAGAGTGACGTCCTTGAGGAGGAAATCGCCCATGCTCAGGAGGTCGTAATGCTCGGGGAGGTAGATGATCATCAGCGGTCCCGCAAGCGCTCCGTCACCGGGAGCTGCGAACGTCGAAGATTTCGCGGACGTTCCCCGCACGACGGGGATATAGGGCTTGATGTCGATGAAGGTGCCCTCCTGGAAGAGGAAAGGCGGCGTTCCCTTCACGAGGATGGGTGTCGAGTATTCGGAGAGGTATCCACCGGTGTCGACGACCTTGACCTTGTACCAGTTGTAGGCGTAGGGGTCCGCGGACTCGTCGCGCCATGTCGGGCGGGGCAGCAGCGGGCTGGCCTGATGGTAGAAGCCGTTCTCCTCCGTGCTGCGATAGACGATGTAGCCGGCGACGTACTCGCGGCTTTCCTGCCAGGTCAGGTTCGCATCCTTGGCCTGCGTCCAGTTCAGTTCGGGTCGGGAGGTGACGATGCTCCCGGTCAGGTCGGTCACGGCGTCGAAGGCCTGGTTCTTGCGGGGAGAGGCGGATTCGGGGGTGGGACGGCCCGAATACAGTTCATCGTCGTTGGCGGCCTGGACCGTGTAGAGGTACTTGTCGCCGAATTTCACGGCCGAGTCGGTGTACGTGAAGAGGCCGATCGAGTCGGCACCGGGGGCGACAGGCACCTCGGTGAGCTTCTCCCAGAGGACCAGGGAGGCGGCGGCTTCGCTCAACTGGCCATAGGGCGCGAGGGCGAGGGGCCCGTATTTGTCGGCGATCCGTCGGAAGACCGTGAGCTTGTCGGTGGGGGCGACGGTCTGGATCGCGGAGAGGATCTTCACGGCGCTGATCTGCTGCAAGGTGTTGAACTTGTCGGCGGAGAGCACGGGGGTGGCGTTGACGACCGTGCCGGGGAGAAGGACGGGCTTCAGGCGGTTCGAAAGGAACGCGTCGCCGGCGAGACCGGTCTGGAAGAGTCCATCGTAGACGCTCCCCTGCAGCTTCTGGATGTCGGCGATATCCTCTTCGGCGATCTTGGGGATCGTGGTCCGATAGACGATGTATTTCGAGGCATGGGGGACGCCATTCCAGTTGACCTGGATCGCGCCCTTCTTCTGGAGAGGAAGGAGCATCGACGGGGTCTGCGGAGGCGAAGTGGCGGGGACACGGAAGGCCGTCGGGGCGGTTCCTGCGGACTCGAGCCCCCAGACGCTGAGGGAGGTCAGTTTGTAATAGTAATAGTGGGCGAAAGTCTGGTCGACCTTTTCGGTGTAGGAGGCATATCCGACTTTCTCGCCGACGAGGTTCCACTGCAGATCGGCCGGCACCGTGGCGCCGAAGGAGGCGACCTCGGCGCGGTAGACATTGTAGGTCGAGACCTGCGGGTCGGCCGGGGCGTCCCAGGCGAGCTGGACCCAGCCGCCGGTCGCGAAGCCCTGGAGGGCGGCCGCGAGGTCGGTGGTGAAACCGGGGAGCGTCGAGCCGACGGGTGTCGTCGGAATGAGGCAGACCATGTACAGGTAGATCCGTCCTTCCTTGGGGACGAGCGGACCGTCGAAGAGGAGGTTCGCCGTGATGCCGGACTCGACGAGCGACCAGACGTGGGTCCGGGCGATCGTCTCCTTGCTCGTGGCGGAAAGGGCTGCGAGCGTCGTCCCGTCTACCTCGGTGCGATAGACCGCGTAGCCGCCGAGGCCGTCGCCCTGGTACTGCATCCAGGAGACGCGCGCGGAGTCGTCGGGCAGCAGGTCCTTCTGCTCGACGGCGACGAGGGCCTGGATCCGGTCGAGGTCGGGGAGGTTGCCGAACGCCTCGGATACGAGATCGGCCTGCACCATGCCGTCGGCGAGGGAGAGATCCGTGATGGGAACGCCGAAGGATACGTGCTTCGTGAGCCCCTCGAGGACCTTCTCGGAACCCTTGACGAGCAGGTCGGCCGCGGAGGGTCCGTCGGAGGAGCCGATGGCGTCGAGGATTCCCCGGGTCAGGGTTGCGAAGGAGACGGAGTCGGTGCGCGTCCGGGCGAAGCCGGGCGCGACGGCGGACAGGTCGGGGAGGGTGTTGAGGCTCATGGAGATCCTGGGGGTGGACGGATCCGCCGGTGCGGTGTATAGCGGAACGCCGACGATCTTGGAGCTGGACCAGGCGCTCTCGTTGCCCCAAGTGTCGACGGCGGCGGCCCAGTACTTGTAGTATTGCCCGGGTCGGACGTCGGCGTCGAAGAAGGCGACGTCGATGGCGGTCTCGTTCTTCGGGGCGATCACGAGGCGGCCGCCCTTGAGGCGCACGGTGCGCGGCGTGACGGTCGTATCGCCGTATGCGGCGACGGGGAGGCGAACGACCTCGACGGGCGTGCCGAAGGTGCCGGCGCCGGTCGCTACCGACCGATAGACGACGAGGGTGTCGGTGTCGGCGGAGGAGCGGACGATGGGGACGATGATGCCGGTCACGCCCTTGTTCAGGCCCTCGAGGGTCCGGAAGACCTGCTCGGTGCGCTTCGACGAATCGGCGGAGGCGACGGGCTGGTCCACGTTGGGTGCGTCGGGGGGCGTGACCTTGTAGACCTTGATCCGGAGATCCTTGGAGTAATCGCTCGTGCGGCCGAAGATATCGAGCGCCTGGAGGCGGTAGGTCGCGGAGTCGCCGTTCTTCAGTTCCTTGTCCTCGAAGAAGACGGGCGCCTCGAAATAGATGCCTGTCTCATCGAGCCCGTAGGAAATCGCGACGGGCTGTTCGGTGATCCGCTTGAAGCCGCCCGGCCCCGGACCCTTCCGCTCGATGTAGTAGCCCGAGATCGTGCGCTTGTCGAAATCGGAGGTCGGAGCCGTCCAACGGAGAGAAACGGTACCATCCATGCCGTATCCGGAAAAACCGATGGGGGTCTCGACCTTCCGTTCGGTCCCCTTCACGATATCGACGGTCCAGCTTTCCCCGGATGGGACCGAAAGGCGGTACGAAAGATCCCGCCCCTTCGGCAGCTTCAAGGCGGAGAGGTCGTCGTCGTAGCCGAGCCCGGAGGTGGTCGCGAAATCGGCGTCGACGAAGGCACGGGTGACGAGCGAACGGCGGGCCGTGAGCAGGTCCGAGACGGCCTGGTCGCGGGCTTCGCTGCCGGAGCCGCTGCCGCCGGCCGATGTGTCGAGCGGGACGAGGGCGATCGCGGCGTTGATCGCGAGCTTCGCGTTCGTCAGGGAGAAGAGGTCCGGGTCGACGACTCCTGTTCCGGTCACGGCGCTCTGGCCGAGCCGGTCGAGAACGGACTGCTTCTGGGCGAGGGTGGTGGACACCGTGAGGAGGCGGGTCTGGATCCAGGCGAAGTCCTTTTCGGCGGAGACGCGTCCCCGAAGGGTGTTGTCGACGGCCTTGGCGTAGACGAGTTCGCTGAAGGCCCTGTCGCTCGCGACGCCGATGGTGGAGAGCTTTTCCGCAGTGAGAAGGGACTCTCCGTAGAGTTCGGTCACCGCCTTCGAAAGGTCGTCCGACTTCAAGGTCAGGGCGTCGATCGCGGCGATGGAGCCGAGCTGTTCGGCGACGATGGTCTCGATGCCGTCCACGATGCGGACGAGCTTGTATCCGTCCGCGGGAATCCATTCTCCGTGCGGGGTCCAGCGCAGACGGACTTCATCCGGGGTCGTCCAGACGGCCTTGAAATCGGTCTTGGAGACTGCGCCGAGAATCGGCAGGTCGGAAGGTCCGAGAAGGGAGTTCACCTTCGCGTCGATGGCGACGGCCTTCGACTGCAAGACCGATGGGGCCAGCGCAGTGCCGAAGCGCACGACGTCGGAGTCCCTGCCGGAGGCGGAAAGTGCGGGAAACTGCGTGGCCAGCTCGCGCGCGGATTTCTGGAGGTTGCGCAGATTGCGGAGGGAGAGACGGGAGTCCACCACGTCCGTGAGAACCTCGGCGGCCATGAGTTCGGCTTCTATCCCCGGATTCGCGAGGACCTCGTCGACGGTTGCGGAGTCCCTTCCGAGAAGTTCGGCGAGGGTCGCAGGAGCCGGGAGCGTTTCGGGCATCCCGACCGTGGGTCTCGAATAGCCCTTCGTCGGCATGCGGTACAACCCGGCGCCGATCACCCCGGTGAAGTAGAGAGCGGGTACGGTGGCCCCGACCAGGACGGCGACTGCGACGACGGCGGCGACGATCTTCGTGCTTGTCTTCATTTTTTTCCTCCGATAAGCATCCTCGATTCCTTCAGAAGGGTCGCGATGGCGACGGCTATGACCATGAGGACGATCAGACCGATGAGCGGCAGGGTCATGGAACCATCGGCACCCTTCAAAGCATCCATGCCGAAGATGAACAGGATTCCGGAGAACTGTCCCATGCACATGAGGACTCCGGTCGAGGTGCCTTCGGGGGCGGGGTAGCCCACCTCCGCGCTGTACTGGAAGCCGATGGGGGCGGTGCTGAGCATGAAGAAGCCGAGCACGCCTGCGGAGACGAGCATCAGCCAGTAGTCGTTCGCGAAGGTGATGCCGATGAGGCCCGGAATGCAGCCGACCAGCGCGATGAGGATGAATTTCGTTCGGTTGCGGAACCGGTCTGAAAGCATCGGGATCACGGCCGAGCCGACGACGCCGCAGGCGACCATGAGGCCGCCCATGAGCCCGGCCTGGGCCGAAGTGATGCCGCGGGGACGGACGACGAGTTCGATCCAGGTCGACAGCCCGTTGAAGACGCCAAGGCCGATGAAGAAGATCAGATTGAACAGCAGGAAGTCCTTCTTTCGGATCATCTGCTTCAAGCCGTCGAAGACGAGGGCGCGGACCTCCTCATCGGGCGCGCATTGCGGTGTCGGAGGCTTTTCCTTGGCGACGAGGAGGAAGAAGACGGCGGCTGCGGCCGAGACGATGCCGTAGAGCACGAGCATGGAGGGGATCGCGGAGGCGCCGGCCGGTCCGACGATGAGGAAGGGGGTGAGCGAGAGGCCGGCGACGAGCCCCAGGTAGCCCGTGAGCCAGGAAAGGCCGGTGGCCGTGGCGCGCTCCTTCAGGGGGAACCAGCGGACCGCCACCTTGGCGACGGCGTTGATGATGAAGGGCTGGCCGACCGCGATGCCGATCTGGCAGACGAAGACCCATGTGAAATCCGTGGCGAAGACGCCGCGCAGGACTCCGAAGACGCCCGTCAGGAGGGCTCCGACGCCAACGGCGATGCGGAAGCCGTACGTGTCGATGAGCCAGGAGGCCGGAAAGGAGACGACGAGGTAGACCGCCATGAAGACCAGCGAAAGGAGGCCTATCGTCATCTCGGATTGGCCGTAGTAGGCCATGGCGGAGGTGGTGATGGGGGCGAAGGTGATCCAGAGGAGCTGCTGGACGCCCATGACGAGCATGAAGGCGAAGAGGACGACCCAGCGGTAGGGATAGGAGATGATGGGGTCGGCCTGGTTTCCGGGGGTCGGCGCTTCGTTCATCGGGCCCTCCTTGCGTTTCGCATGCGGAAGGGGAAAGGTCGGCGAAGACGAGCTTTGATTGTCCAAGTATACACCCTGGTCCGGGAAAACCAAGAACGAAGAGAGGCCCCGCCGTCTCCGACAGGGCCCCGTTTCGATTCGGTCATCATGATGAAAGTGCGCGTCAGCCCTTGGTGGGCTTGTCGATGGGGAGAACGCCGGCCATCTCGCCGATCACGTTGATCAGCTGGGTGTTTCCGGGGACCACGATCTTGGCGTTGGACCGCAGCGCGTTCTCGGTGGCCTGGAGCTTGCGGAGGAGCTGGGCGTTCCCGACGAAGTACTTGTTGGCTGCGTCGTTGACGAGTTGGATCGCCAGCGCCTCGCCCTCGGCTTCGAGGATCTTGGCCTGCTTGATGCCTTCCGCCTTCTTGATCTCGGCGCGCTTGACGCCATCGGCGGTGGTCTCGGCGGCCGTCGCGAAGTCGACCGCGGCGACCTTCTCGTTCTCGGCCTTGACGACCTTGTTCATGGTCTCCTGCACGTCCTTCGGGGGGTCGATCTCCTTGAGCTCGGTGCGGACGATATCGATGCCCCACTTGTCCGTCTCCTCGAGGAGGGTGTGGTGCAGATCGGTGTTGATGCGGCCGCGCTCGCTGTTGGCGGACTTGAGGGTCATCGTGCCGATGATGTTTCGGAGCGTCGTGCGGGCGAGGTTCACGATCTGGTACTTGTAGTTGTTGACGTTGTAAACGGAACTCTTGACGCTCTCCTCGTCCGGCTTGACCCGGAAGTAGACCTGCGCGTCGACGGTGGCGTTCAGGTTGTCGTTGGTGATGATCACTTGCGGTTCGGCGTTGAACATCTGTTCCGTGATGTTGACGATATACAGCTTCTGGATGCCGGGGAAAATCCAATGGAAGCCGGGTTCGGCATACTTCGAGTATCTTCCGAGGGTCTCCACGAGGCCGCGGCTGGTGGGGCGGACGATGCGCATGCCGGAGAGGAACACGAGGACGACGAGTATGATTGCACCATAGACATAAGGCATGATGGCAGCTCCTTTCAGAAGGCGCTTATGACGCTTCCACACTCGATTGTACGCCTTGCCGCAGGCAACCACAATCGGAAAAGGAGAAAGGACCTTGCATTTATCGGGATGATATACTGGAAAGAAACAGAGGAGGGACTCCGATGCGGACCCACCGTTCCAGTTTCCCAACCCTTGTCTTTGCGGTCGGACTGCTGATGCTGTCGATGCTCGCGGCCTGTGTGCTTCCCACGCCGACCCCCACGCTCGCTCCGTCGTCGACGCCGACGCCCTCCGCCGCCGCGACACCGACGCCCTCCACCGCCGCGACTCCGACGCCGACTGAAAGCGCAGCGCTTCCCGCCCTAGAGTTGCGGTTCCTCGACGTCGGCCAAGCCGACAGCATCCTGATCCGCGTCGGGGATTCGTCGATGCTGATCGACGCGGGCAACAACAATGACGGCAAAGGGCTCGTCGCCTACTTGAAGAACCTCGGCATCACGCGCCTCGAGGCCGTCATCGGCACGCACCCCCACGAGGACCACATCGGCGGGCTGGACAAGGTGGTCGCGGCGTTCGACGTCGGCCGGATCTACCTGCCGAAAGTCTCGAACAACACGGAGACCTTCGAGGACCTGCTCGACGCGGTCGCGGCAAAAGGGCTGAAGGTGACGAGCCCGACCGTCGGGACCACGTTCTCGCTCGGTGACGCGCAATTCATGGTGCTTTCGCCGTCCGCATCCACTTACGACTCGTTGAACCTGTATTCGATCGTGCTGCGGATGACCTATGGAAGCCGCACGTTCCTTTTCTGCGCCGACTCCGAGTCGGACAACGAGATCGAGATGCTCGCCTCGGGGCTACCCCTTTCCGCGGATGTGCTGAAGGTCGGTCACCACGGCTCCACTTCGTCGTCGACCGTGGCCTTCCTCACGGCGGTCGCACCGAGGTTCGCCGTCATTTCTGTCGGCCACGACAATTCCTACGACCACCCCGCACAGCAGACGCTGGACCGCCTTTCCGCGGTCGGGGCGACGGTCTACCGGACGGACGAGGACGGCACGGTGGTCTTGCGCTCCGACGGCACTTCGCTGGACGTGTCCTTCGAACAGACGAGCATCGACGGGAGCGGGTCATGAGCCCGGTGGACGCGGCGGTGAAATGGGTCGTGGACCGCTTCGAGGGCGAGTTCGCGGTGTGCCAGCAGACGGAGACGAAGGAGATGCGGGACGTGCTACGGACGGAACTGCCGGAAGCTGTCCGCGAAGGCTCCGTCCTACGCATGGAAAAGGCCCGCTGGGTCCTCGACGAGGAGGAAGCGCGGGCCCGTTCCGAACGGATCCAGAAGAAGATGGACGGTCTCTGGGAATAGCGCGCTATTCCCCGTCCCGCTCCGCGAGCTTCCGGAGGATTTCCTGGTGTTCCGCACGGCCGATCCGGTATTTCCGCAGCACGATCACGGACGAGCAGATCAGCAGCGGTGCGACGAGGCCCATGATCAACTGGATCATGAGGATTGCGCTGGCCGGCTGGGCCTGCGGGGTGATGCCGGAGTCGGATACCTCCTGGTAGCCGCTCCACTGGAGGGCGGCGCTGGCGAGAAGGATCGAGACGGCTCGACCTGCCTTGAAGCAGAAGTTCAGCGCGCCATAGTATGCGCCTTCGGAGTGGATGCCGGTGCTGAGCCGGCACGAGTCGACGGCTTCGGGCATGATGGCGTTGGGCATGACGTGGGCTGCGGCAAGTCCGATGCCGATGACGATGACCATGGGAATCAGCAGGGAGACGTCGAGACCGATCCCGGGGATGGTGAACCAGACCGCCTTGATCACGTCGGCGGGCAGGAGCAGCGTGAACAGGATGCCGCCGAAGATCAGCGTGCCGACGACATTCGCGATCTTCTTGTCGTACTTCGCGCTGATTTTCACCCAGAGCGGCAGGGCTAGAGCGGCGACGACGAACATGCCGCCCGCAATCATGTCGAAGGAACTCTCCATGTGCAGGTAGTATTTGAAGTAGTACATCATGTAGGCCATGATGATGCCTATCGTGGCCCAGACCAGGAAATAGAAGCCGAGGATGCGGCGGAAGGTCACGTCCCGGAGGATCAGGCCCATCGACTTGAGGAAGGGCTCGTGCTTCCGTTCGACGTCGGTCCTCTCGCGGAAGGCGATGACCGGGAAGAAGGGGAAGATGATGAAGGAGATGCCGAAGATCAGGCCCACCAGGGGGTAGCCGATGCGCTTCGCGGCCGTGACGGCCGTGTTGACCCCGTCGATGAAGCCGGCGGGGAGCAGGCCTGAGGAGACGGCCGTCCGCACCTTGTCGAAAACTTCCTGGGTGAAGGACCCGTTCGTCGAGGTGAGTCCACCGCGCATGATGTCGAGGATGTTCGGCGGCAGGGCTCCGGAAGTCACCGCCGCGTTCACGGACTGCAGGAGGTCCGCGGGGAAGACGACCTGGATGCTGTTGACGATCATCATCGGAACGACGGTGGAGATAAGGCCCGTGAGGATGGAGAAGAGCATGCGCCACGCCACGAGCGAGGTGCGCTCGTCGTAGTTCTGCGAGATCTCGTTGCCCAGGGCCTGGAAGGGGACCGCGAACATGGTGCTGAACGTGTCGTACAGGATGTAGAGGAGGATCGCGAGAATCACCTTCGCGATATCCGATACGTCTGCGGGAATGCGCCAGATGAAGATGTAGGTGACGCCGAGCGGGACCGCGGACAGAGCCATGAAGATCCTTCTACGGCCGAAACGTGACTTCGAGCGGTCGGAGAGATACCCCATCACCGGGTCGTTGATCGCGTCAAAGATCCTGCCGATCAGGAGAACCAGACCTGCGAGGACCGGCTTGAGGCCGAGGACGTCCGTGAAGTAGAAGAGGAGGAAGAGGTCGATGATGGTGCCCGACATGCTGTTCGTCGAGTCGCCCGCTCCGTAGAAGACCTTCTGCCACAGGGAAAGACGGGGTGCTCCGAGCACCGGCGCCTCCGTGCCAGGTCGATCGACGGGTCTGCCCAAGGTCTCGTCCATCCTGGATACCCCTTTCCTCTTCTCCGACCGGAAACGACGACGAGGGCGACGGTCGCGCCCGGGGCATTCCTCGGTTCATCGTGCGACTTGTCGCCCCCGTCGGTTCAAGGTCGGGGCGCTGGAGTGTTTCAAAGGAGAAGCGACCTTCCGGCCGCCTCGAATCAGAATTCGCTGAACGGATCCGGACGGTTTTCGCTGGACTTGATGATCAGGCGGCCCTGGACGGCCGCACCCCGGGTGATCTCGAGAACGTTCGCATGCACGTCGCCGATCACGTGGGCATCGTTCAGGATCTGGACGGCGTTCGCGATGTTCAAGTCGCCCTTGATGTTGCCGTTGACCTCGGCTTCGGAGGCGGAAAGATTTCCGACCGTGACGGAGCCCTGCCGCACGTAGGCGGTGCCCTTCACGGAGACGTCGCCCTTGATCCGGGAGCCGGACATCTCGATGCTTTCGGCCGTGACGTTGCCCTCGATGCGGCCGGTGACGCGCATGTCGGCTTCGCAGAAGATGTCGCCTACGATCGTCCCTGCGATGTCGAGCGCGGAGCTGGTCGTGATCGAACCGGTGATCTTCGTGTCCTTGGTGATCACGGTGCGCGCGACAGGTCCTGTCGGCGGGGTGACCCTCGGCGGAATCTGGGAGGAGTAGGGGTTGGCAGGTCTCTCGGCGGGGGAACCGGACTCCGAATCCTCGGAACCCTCGCTGTCTCCGCTGAGGTCGTTCAATGCCTTCATGAAATTACCCTTAGCGCTCATCTTGACTCCTCCATGCCTTCCTGAGTTTTTTGAAACCATTATACCCCAAGGTCAGGAAACTTTGAATGCAATCGGTCGAACATCCGGCGTGAGGAGTTCGATTCGGAAACCTTGGGCCAGAAGACCTTCGATGATGGAAGGGAGAGCCTCCACGGTGGCCCTGCGGTCGGCCGTGTCATGCGAGAGGACGATCACGCGGCTCTTGCCCTTCGCCGTGGAGAGGACGTTCGATGCCAGCACGGAGGCATTCTGATTCGCGCTGTTCCCATCCCCGCTCGAACAGTTCCAGTCGTAGTAGGCGAAACCCCTGCGCGTCATCTCGGTCCGTATGGCGAAACCCTGCGCGGAGGCGAACGAGGTGTTGCTGCCGCCGGGGAACCGGAAGAACGAAGGCGCGATGCCCGTGACGGTGCGGATATAGTTGAAGTTCAAGTCGAAGTCCCGCAGGAAACCATCGACGGAGGCATAGATGGTGGTGTAATTGTGTGAAGCGCTGTGCATGCCGATCACGTTTCCCCGGCGGACGACCTCGCGCATGATGTCGGCATACTTGAGACCGCTGTGGTTGATGACGAAGAAGGCGGCCTTGACCTGATACCTGTCGAGGATATCGAGGATTTCGAGCGTGCGGTCCGAGGGTCCGTCGTCGAAGGTCAGGTAGGCGACCTTCACCAATTCGACGGAGTAGATCGGGTGTGTCTGACGGAAGTCGGGGAAGAAGGCGAGTACCTCATCGGTCGGCGTTGGCGCCGAGGAGGTGCCGGGTGTGGGACTCGCGTCCGGGATCGGGGTCGCGGTCGGATCCGGCGAAGGGGACGGGGTTGGGGAAGGGAGGTCCACGGTCTCGGCCGGTGTGACGTCCGTCTCGTCAGGGAGGACGACGACGGGATTCGTCCCATCGAGGGAGAACAGGAGGTCCTGCTTCGAATTCGCCTGTAGGGAGCGTGTACGCTCCAGAGCCAGACGGTCGTGCGTGATCGTCTTCGCCGCGGCCTGTGTCTCCAGCTGGCCGATTCGGTCTTCCAGTTCGTGGATCCGATCGGTGAGACCGCCGACCTGCACGAAATACAACACGATCATGGCCAGCAACGCGACCATAAGGGTCGGAAGCAGGACGAAGAGCGCGAATCGGATCAGTTTCTTGAAGAAGGCGACGCTGCCCCATTTGACGGACATATGGTTCCTCCGGACATGAAATGCTCGGAACCTGTGCCCCCGCGTGATGATTTCACCGAACGGCACCTTGCTTGACAATATCATAGAAGTCGGGGGCATTCAAGGAAATGACCCTGTACATGGCTTTGGAAGTGGTTTTCGACTATCATGGAGAGGACTGCGGGAGGTACGCCATGAACCCTGTCGTCTTCTATTTTTCAGGCACCGGAAACACGCGCTATGTCGCCCGTTCGATCGCGACCTGCCTCGACGGACCACCCATCGTCCGGTCCATCGAATCCATCACGCCTGCGGAAGCCGACGGCTTGATCGAAGAGGCCTCCCTCGTCGGAATCGGATATCCCATCTACGCTTCCGACCTCCCGCAACCCATGAAGGACTTTCTCCTGGCGCTCGGCCCACACCCCGGCAAGCACGTCTTCGTCTTCTGCACGCAATGGATGTATTCGGGCGACGGGGCCCGTGCCGCGACGCGCTACCTGCGCCATTCCGGCTTCTCCATCCGCTTCGCCGAGCATTTCCGAATGCCCGACGACATCAGCGTCAGCGCCATCCGGTTCCCCTACACCAACGACCCCGCCCGCATCCGCCGAGTCCTTTCGCGTGCCGATGCCCGCGCCGACGTCTTCGCCCGCCGCATCCGGGGAGCCCCCGCACGCTCCGTCCTCCACCTCCTGCGGCCCCGGCGCCGCGGCTTCAACCCCCTGTCCCGGTTTCTCGGCTGGTTCCAGCGCGTGCCGTTCCGGGCGACTTTCGACCGCTGGCGTGACGACATCTCCGTCGACCTCGACCGGTGCACGCGCTGCGGACTTTGCACGCGTCTGTGCCCCTCGGGGAACATGACCTTCGACGCGGCTTCCGATTCGTTTCCAACGCGCGGCACGTGCGTGATCTGCATGCGCTGCTACGATTTCTGCCCCGTCGCCGCCGTCGTCTACTTGAAGAAACCGCACGACCTGCGACGTGGGGATCCTTACCGTGGACCGGAGCCCACGACGCTCGCCGACCTGCTCGCCGATGGCGCACGCTGCCGAAGGAGGTACGTCCCATGAACGAAACGATCCAACGCATCGAACTCGGCTTCGTCAACGCCTATCTCGTCGAGACGCCCCTCGGGTTCGTCCTTGTCGATGCCGGTGTCCCTTCCTCCTGGGACCGCCTCAAGGCCGCCCTCGACGCCGCAGGCTGCACCCCCGGACGCCTGTCGCTCGTCCTGCTCACCCATGGCGACATGGACCACGTCGGATGCGCACGGCGACTGCGCGAAGAATACGGTGCTCCCGTCGCGGTCCACCCAGGAGACCGCGGGATGGTCGAGTCCGGAGAGGACCAGAATCGGCGCGGCTCCAATCTCGCCATCCGCATGGCCATGCGCTTCCGCCCCCACCACAGGGATCCCGATGCCCCCTACCTGAGCCCCGATGTCCTGCTCGAGGACGGCCAGAGCCTCGCCGCCTACGGCTGGGATGCGCGTGTCGTCCACTGTCCGGGACATACCGTCGGATCCGTCGCCATCCTGACTTCCTCCGGAGACCTGATCGTCGGCGACACCGCGTCGAACATGACCCGACCGGGACCCGGCATGCTCGTGCAGAACGCGGCCGAATACAACCGGACGCTGGCCATGCTGGCCGCGCTGCCTGCGAAGACGGTTTTTCCCGGTCACGGACGGCCGTTCCCCCACGACCGGATGCCCCGCCGCTTGTAGACCGCCACTCCGCCTGGATTTCACAGGGATTTCACACGGTTGGGAGAAGATTCCTCTCGAGAGGTGGGACGAATGGACATCACGGTTCTCGTTGCGGACGACGACGCGGTCCTCCGGGCCCTGTTGCGGGACATCCTCGGCAAGGAGGGGTTCACCGTCCTCGAGGCCGCCGATGGGCGCAAGGCGGTCGAAGTCTTCTTCGGTCCGACTCCCGTCGACCTGGTGGTCCTCGACGTGATGATGCCGTTCCAGGACGGTTGGGAGGTTCTGCAGGAGATCCGAGAGCGTTCCGACACGCCGGTGCTGATGCTCACCGCCCTCGGCGACGAGGGACACGAAGTCCGCGGTCTGCGCAAGGGCGCCGACGACTTCGTCGCGAAGCCCTTCAGCTACGAGGTTTTCGTCGCGCGGGTGCGCGCCCTTCTGAGAAAGGCCATCCAGGCCCGGTCCGCCGAACTGGACGTCGGTGGGATCCATGTCGACCCGACGACGCACCGCGTCACGGTGGACGGGGAGGAGGCCGTGCTCAACCGCAAGGAGTTCGCACTGCTCTGCTACTTCCTGCAGAACCGCAACCGCATCCTGACCCGCGAGCAGATCCTCGATGCGCTATGGGGCCGCGACTACGAAGGGGATATCCGGACCATCGACACCCACGTCAAGACCCTGCGCGCACGGCTCGGAGACCGAGGGGACAGGATCGCCACGGTGCGGGGCGTCGGGTACCGGTTCGAGGAGGGCGAAAGATGACCATCCGCCGGAAGATGACCCTGGTCTTCTCCACTTTCCTGGTCGCTCTCGTCCTCGTGGGAGTCCTGCTGAACGTGGGTTTCCTGCTGCGGTTCTACATCAGGCAGAACCGGGCCGCCTTCCTGACCACCGCATCGGCCATTGCGAAGCAGTACGCATCCGACAAGTCCGGTGTCGAGACGCTGATCGACGGCATCGACCGGCTCGACAACATCAGCTGCACGATTTCCGATGCACAGGGGCGGATCCTCTTCACCTCCTTCCCCGTGAAGACCGATGCAGGGTCCAGAAAACTCGCCGCCGACATCACGAAGGTCATCCGGGAGAACCGATCGAAACTCGCGACCACCTTCGTCTATACCGTCTTGGAGAGGCAGGACGGCCTCGCCCCGAAGCTCGTCTTCGTCCGGCGACTGGATGATGGAGGCTACCTGGTCCTGCAGAAGGCCATGAAAGGCATCCGGGAAAGCGTCGCGATCGCGAACCGCTTCTATGTCTTTTCCGGTCTCGCGCTGCTTCTGGTCGGCGGAGTGTTCGTCTATTTCTTTGCGAAGCGGATGACCCGTCCCATCGTGGAGATGAGCGAGGTCGCCGAGGGAATCTCGAACCTCGACTTCAGCCGCCGCGTAGGGACGGAGCAGCAGGACGAAATCGGGACGCTCGGGCGGAGCATCGACCGGATCTCCGAACGCCTGAGCGCGAGCCTCGAGGAACTGAAGCTCGACGTGGAGAGACGGAAGCAGCTGGTCCGCAATATCTCCCACGAACTGAAATCGCCCATCGGAGTGATCAAGGGATATGCGGAGGGTTTGCGCTTCGGCGTGGCCGAGGACCCAGAAAAATCCGACCGATACTGCGCCGTGATCGCCGAGGAGTGCGACCGCATGGACGGGATGGTCCGCGAGCTGCTCACGCTGTCGATGCTCGAGTCGGGCGGCATGGAGGCGCATCGCATGCGCTTCGACCTCGGGGATGTCGTACGCAGGGTCGCCGAGCGCTTCGAACCAGTCCTTTCCGCGAAGGGAATCGCATTCTCCCTGGACGTGCCCGGACCGGCGCCCGTGGAAGCCGACGAGGAGCTTGTCGAGCGTGCCGTCGTCAACTACCTGACCAACGCCATGAATCATGCGGACGGCGATCGACGCGTGGTGGCGGCGGTCGGACGGGCACCTGGAGGTGGAACGCGCCTGTCGGTCTTCAACACGGGCTCCGGCATTCCGCCGAAGGAGATGGCCCGGATATGGGACGTCTTCCACAAGGTGGATCAGGCGCGGTCGCGGGAGTACGGCGGCCACGGCCTCGGGCTGTCCATCGTCAAGCTGGTGGCGGGTCTGCACGGCGGCGCGGTCGGTGTCGAGAACGTCGACGGAGGCGTCCGCTTCTTCCTGGACCTGCCGTGATTTCAGCCAGGGATTGTCTTATTCCTTTCACGTCGATTTCACACAACCGCATTACGATGAAGGTGCGGGTCGAACCTGCAGAGTAGAAAGCGAAGAAAGGTGGAACGGACATGGAACGAAGATGGACCGCAAAAGCGAAGATCAAAGCGTCGGCTTTGCTCGTGCTCGCACTCTCGTTCGGCCTCGTCCTTGCGACGGGCTGCGGGAGGACGGGGGGCGACGGCGACGCGGACCCAACGCCGACGACAGTCCAGGAACCTATCCCCACGGTCGGCGCGGACTCCCAGGAGGTCCTGGGCTGGCTCGAAGACGCGGAAACGGTCATGGACGCCGCTCCTGCGACGGATGGAATCGACCTGGACCTGGCAGCGATCGAAACCGAAAACACAGCGACATCGGACCCGGCACCGCTCCTGACCTCGGCTGCCGGGATGGAGAAGGACCTGAACGTCACGGTTCCAACCGTGGCTGCGATTCCCTAGGAAAGGAAGGTTGATGAGATGAAGAAGAATTGGAAGAGAATCGGGACGGTACTGTTGTGCGTCGTCCTCATGATGATCATCGCCGTGCCCGTCGCGGCGACGACGGTTGGCGACGTGCGGTCGAAGCGTCTCGCCGTGGAAGCCGCCAGCGCGGAGATCCGCGGCCTGATGCAGACAGCCCGGGAGTCCATGGGCACCGTACGGACTGCCCTCGAGGGGCATGTGAAGGCCATGGCGAAAGTTGCACCCGAGGATTTCGCCGCGCTGAAGGTCCGGCTGGACGAATTGCGCGCTCGGATGGGCACCGTGCTCGCGGAGCGCGAGTTCTTCCTCGCGAAGATGGCCGAATTCAGGACGGCCATGGATGCGAAGGACCTCGACAGCGCTTCCGCCGTGCTCGACGAGGTCATGGCGCGTCAGGCCGCATGGAAATCCGCAGTGGAGACCTTCATCACGGATGCGCAGGCGCTGGCCATGGACGTGGCTGCGCTCGCCGACGAAACGGGTCCCATTTGGGAGGCTCAGAAGACGGAGCGTGACGCTTTCCTCAAAGCGGTGAAGGAGAAGAAGGCCACGCTGGATGAGACGCACGCGGTCGTCATGGCGAAGAACGAAGAGCTGAAGGGAATCCTGGCGCAGATCCGTGCGAAGATCGAGGCAGGCGCCCTGGATGCGTTATCCGAAGACGACCGGGCCAGTGTCAAGGCAAGCCTCGACTCGATAAGGGCTGGACTGAAGACCACCTTCGATGGATCCGTGAAGACCCAGATCGAGGCGTTCCACGCCGCTCGACGGGAAGGGGACCACGAGGCGGCACTGGCCGCATTGGACGAAGCCTTGAAAATCCAGGCTCCCCGCCCGGCGGTCCTGGACGGTTTCATATCCACGGCCCAGGACGTGCTGGAAAGGCTCGAGACGTCCGGTGCGGCGGCCTCGCCGACTGGAACGATCTAGTCGGCTCTCTCCGACGATCCAAAGGACCCCCGAGGCACTTCGGCGTGCTTCGGGGGTCCTTTGCGTTTCCGGTTCGGCTATGCCCTTCCGGTGAAACTAGCCCTTCTTGTTCGTCTTGATGCCGAACGGCAGGTACAGCGGGCAGACACCGATCCAGGAAGTGGCGAGAAGCACGACGCCGAGCAGTCCGACCCAGCGCCAGCCGCTCTGGACGACCACGAGTACGACGAGGAGCGCGATACCGAGCACGATCCGGATGATGCGGTCTACGCCGCCCATGTT
>CAZOHH010000008.1:29794-43006 GCA_964579735.1 uncultured Oscillospiraceae bacterium
AATGATTCTGCAAAGAATTATTCTTTAGAGAATCATATTGCCATTCCGACACCGGCAGATATAATGGAGTGGAATGCGGAGCTCGGTGATGCGGCTCAGAAACAAAGCGAGAGGAGCTGTGGACCGGAATGGATTCCTTCTTTGACCGGGAACAGGAACTCGCGACTCTGGAACGCCTCTATGCGCAGGAAAGCGGCACGCTCCTCATCCTGTATGGAAGACGGAGGGTCGGAAAAACCGCTCTGATCCAGCGTTTCTTAAAAGACAAGCACGCCCTTTACCTTCTAGCCACTGAAGAGAGCGGGACGGAAAATCTCGGTTATTTCCGGACGTTGGTCGCCGATTTTCTCGAGGACGACCTGGTTCGCGAAGCCGTCGGGCTCTCCTGGGAGAAACTCGCCGCCCGCTTCAGCGCCTCCGAAGGGAAGAAAGTCCTGGTCATCGACGAGTTCCAGTATCTCTGCACCTCCAACCCGGCCTTCTCCAGCCTCATGCAGCGCATGTACGATACGGTGCTCAAGCCCGCCGGCGTCATGGTCGTGCTGTGCGGTTCCTATATCCGGATGATGGAGTCGGAGACGTTGAATTACGATAGTCCGCTCTACGGTCGCAGGGATGGCCAGATCCGCCTGGCACAGATCCCTTTCCGCTATTACGGGGAGTTCCTGCCCGGGCGAAGTGAAGACGAACGCATCCAGTACTATTCCGTGACGGGTGGGGTTCCACGGTACATCGAGATGATGACCCGTGCCTCGAGTCTGTTCGGGGCCATCGACGAAAGGATCCTGGATCCGCGGAGCATGCTCTTCGAGGAGCCATTCTTCCTCCTCTCCCACGAGGTGCGGGACATCGGCAGCTACTTCACGTTGCTGAAGACTCTCGCGAGCGGCCACCGAAAGCCTTCGGAGATCGCCGCGACCATGCAGATCAGGCAGACCAGCCTCTCCAAGCTGCTTTCCGCGCTGATTCAACTGGACCTGGTCGAAAGGACCGTCCCGGTCACCGAAGAGAATCCGGAGAAAAGCAAGAAGGGCCTATACTCCATCAAGGACAATTTCCTTTCCTTCTGGTTCCGTTTCGTCTTCCCCTATCGGTCCTCCCTTTCGATGCGCGACTTCACCCATGCGAGGGAGAACATCCGGGAGAACTTCATTTCCGGGCAGGTGAGTCGAGTCTTCGAAGATATCTGCGCCGAGAAACTCTGGGCTCTCTCCGAAAATGGCGCGTTCGACGGGCCGCTCCAGAAGGTCGCCCCCTGGTGGGATAGCCGGACCGAAATCGATCTCGTAGGCCTCGGCGTCGACCGCACGACGCTGGTCAGTGCCGAGTGCGAATATTCCGTCCATCGCGTCGGACCTTCCGTTTTATACGACCTGAAGAGGAAGACGGAACGGATTCCCTGGAAAAACGGACAGCGCACCGAAACCTTCGTCCTGTTCTCCCGCAGCGGGTTCGATGCGTCCCTGGAGGAAATCGCCGCCTCCGACCCGCATGTCCTGCTGATCGGCCTCGACCCTTAAAAGAACGCACATCGGAAAGGAAACCGAATGAACCGCACGACCATACCCCCCGCACCGCCCCGCACACCCCTCCAACCCTCCCTGTACGACGCCATCTTCCACCGCCGCTCCATCCGTCGCTTCGACATGACACCCTTGCCCATCGACCTCGTCGACGCCGTTCGCGCTTTCGCCGCGAGCGCCATTCCACTCGATTCCTCCATCCGCGTCGAGTTCGTCGTCCGCCACGAGGCCGATGTGCGCAACCTCCTGCCGAACGAAGCTCCCCACTACCTCTGCCTGTACTCGGAGCGGAAAGGTCCGTATCTGATGAATGCGGGCTATCTCCTCCAGCAAGTCGACCTGCACCTTTCGTCGACCGGCCTCGGCAGCTGCTGGCTCGGCATCGCGAAGCCGAACGGGAAGACCGTGCCCTCCGCACCCACGAAGGCGGAACTGCACGGCCTCGACTTCGTCATCATGCTCGCCTTCGGCCGCCCTGCCGTTCCGCTCCACAGGACCTCCCCGGCAGAATTCGCAAGGCAGGGTCTACCCTCGATCGCCGACCTACCTTCGCTTTCGGGGTTCATTGCCGCGTCGGGGCTTTCGGCCCCCGCGGACTGGCTCGAACCCGTCCGGCTCGCACCTTCCGCCACGAATTCGCAGCCATGGCACTTCAGCGGCGACGGCGACGCGCTCCTCGTCTCCCGCGAGCGGCTCGGACTCCTGAGGGAGCCGTTCATGGGCAGGATGAACCAGATCGACATCGGCATCGCCCTCTGCCACCTCGATCTCTCCCTTTCGCACTGCGGAAGATCCGCGATGTTCGACTTCACGAAGACGCCTGCGCCGGAAGGCTTCGAGGCCATGGCGCGCGTCAGGACAGGAAAGGAAGCATAGATGCTGACCAGAACCAACGAAAAGACCGGACAGGACCTCTCCCAGCTCGGATTCGGATTCATGCGGCTGCCCTCCAAGACCGGCGCCGCAGACGAAGCCGCCGTGACCGCCCTGGTGCGCGAGGCCGTGGATGCCGGTGTCGACTACTTCGACACCGCCTTCGTCTATGGATCCGGAAAGAACGAGACCGACCTCGGCAAGGCCCTGACCGACGGATACCGCGCGCGGGTGAAGATCGCCACGAAGATGCCTCCTTACAAGGTGAGCAAACTCGACGCCGCGAAGAAGATCTTCGCCACGCAGCTCGTACGGTTGCAGACCGACTACATCGACTACTATCTCCTGCACATGGTCATGGACAAACCCATGTTCGACCGGCTGGCCGATCTCGGCGTGATGACCTGGCTCGAAGAGCTGAAGGCCGCCGGTGTCGTGCGCAACATCGGCTTCTCCTTCCATGGGGGCAAGGTCGACTTCGAGGAACTCATCGCCGCGTACCCCTGGGATATCGTTCAGATCCAATACAACTACCTCGACGAGAACAACCAGGCCACGAAGTCCGGCCTGCAGCTCGCCGCCCAGCTCGGGATTCCCGTCGTCGTCATGGAGCCTTTGCGCGGGGGGCAGCTCGTCGCGAACCTGCCGGAAGAGGTGAAGAAGGCCTTCAAGGCGGCCCATCCGACGTGGACGCCGGTCGAGTGGGCGCTGCGCTGGCTGTGGGATCAGCCCGAGGTCACCGTCGTGCTGTCCGGGATGTGCGACTCCGCGCAGCTCGAGGAAAACGTGCGCATCGCCCGCGAGGCCAGCGCCGGGTCGTTGACCGATGCCGACCGCGCTGTGTTCGAGGAGGTCAAGCGGATCCTGCTGGAGAAGACCAAGGTTCCTTGTACGGCTTGCGGCTACTGCATGCCCTGCCCCTTCGGCGTCGACATCCCCGGCTGCTTCTCCAACCTGAACGACAAGCACCGCAACGCCGGAGGCTCGTCCCCCTTCAAGTATGCACAGAGCCTCGGCGCCATGTCCGCGCGGCCCGGCTTCGCGTCGAACTGCACGGAGTGCGGCAAGTGCGAACCCCACTGCCCGCAGAAGATCCAGATCATCTCGGAATTGAAGGGTGTCGCGAAGGAAATGGAAGGACCACTGTTCCGGCCCCTGGTGAGACTCGCTCGGAAACTCATGAAGGTGAAGAAGCCCGCAAGCAGAAAATAGGGAGGGAACCCTAAGCATGAAGCGCTATTTCATCAACCTGCTGTTCATCCTCGTCGCGCTGATGCTCGTCGCCCGAGGCATGGAGGACGTCGTCCTCTCCTCGAGCGGGGAGAGCGCGCAAGCCCGGATCACATACGCCGAAAGGGCTGGATTCAGCCGCTACAGCAGCCGGACCTATCGCGTCCACTATGAATTCACGCTGCCGGACGGCTCGCTCCAGACAGGGGTCACGACCTATTCCCACAGCGGCGGCGAACCCACGGGCTGGCTGAATGTCCGCTATTTCTCCTTCCGGCCGGGATTCAACAAGCCCGACGGCGCTTCCATCGTGCTTTCCGCAGGCGCTTGGATCCTAGGCGGCCTCGGGCTGATCCTCTTCCAGCTAGTCCGGATCCGGAAGAAAAGTCGTAAATATGCACGTGCGAAACGGATCGCCGGGGAGGGCGCCCTCCATGCGGAAGATCACGGAATGGCATCTCCCACGGCGGCGTCTCCCTCCGCCGCGGCGCCCTCCAGAGGGTTTCTCTCCAGTCTTGCCGCCTTCCTCGTCCTCGTCGGAATCGGCGCCGGCATGACCTATTTCCTGTTCATCCAGCCGAACCAGCCGCCAAGCCCGTCCCAGGCCGAGGAGATCGTGTCCGCGGTCTACGGGAACACGCAGGGCAACGTCGCCAACGGCGGCATCGCCGTCCGCGAAGGCTCCACCGTCTACTTCGCGAATTTCGCCGACAACCAGAGGCTCTACCGCGTCCAGACCGATGGCAGCGCCCTCGAGAGGATGACGGACGAAAGCGTCAGCAACCTCAACTTCTCCGACGGCTGGATCTATTTCTGCAATTTCGACGAAGAGGACCGGATCTACCGCATCCGGCCCGATGGCACGGGGATGACCCGAGTCTACAAGTGGAAATCCCAGGACGTCTCCCTTTCCGGAGGCTGGCTCTTCCTGTCGAACGGCAATGACCACGACCGCATCTATCGCGTGCGGGCCGACGGGAAGCAGGAACTCCAGCTGAACGCCGACGAGTCCGAGAACTTGAGCCTCGGCGGCGGCTGGATCTACTACGTCAATGCGACGGATGGAGACCGGCTCTACCGCATCCGGACGAACGGGACCGAGCGCAGCTCCGTCGTGGAGACACCCGTGTCAACCATCATCGCCGACGAGACCGGCGTCTTCTTCACGACCGCCGACGAGGGGATCCTCTATCGGCTGGAACACGACGCAACCGCCCCCGTGAAGATCCTGGACCAGGCGTTCGGCCTGCCGAACATCCTCGACGGCAAGATCTACTATCAGATGGACGACGGTTCGCTAGGTGTCATGAAAACCGACGGAAGTGGAGCGGTCCAGGCCGCCTCCGTGCCGGCGGATTTCATCAGCCTCCTCGGGGACAAGGCGATGGTCGTCGACTTCATGGAGTCGGATTTCAATTATCTCGTGGACCTCGCGACGGGAAACGCCCAGCGGATCGAATAGAAAGGCGGCCTTCATGCCCACCCTCGGCTCCCCCCTCCGCATCCGGAACGCGACCGCGAAGAACCGCGTCGTGCTGCCCCCCATGGTCGTCAACGGCTTTCACCCCGACAACGAGGTCACGGACGCCGTCCTCGCCCATTACGGCTCCTTCGCCGACGGCGGCGCGGGCGTGATCATCCAGGAAGCCACCAGTGTCTCCCCGGACGGGAAGCTCTCGCAGCAGCAGCTCGGCCTGTGGTCGGACGGCCAGGTCGAAGGGGCCCGACGCCTCGTCGAACGCTGCCGTCCTTCGGGTGCCCTGCTCTTCGTGCAGATCCACCACGTCCGCTTCGAGCACGAGCCGGAGATGGCCGTCGTCGAACGCATCCGCGACGATTTCACAGCCGCCGCGGTCCGGGCGGAACGGGCAGGTTACGACGGCGTCGAGCTTCACGGTGCCCACGGGTATCTGCTCAATTCCTTCATGAACCCACGACGCAACCGTCGCACAGACCGCTATGGAGACCCGATGCGACTCGTGACCGAGGTGTACAGGGCTATCCGCGCCGCGACCGGCCCGGACTTCATCGTCGGCATCCGCGTCGGCGTCGACAACCCCGACATGGACACCGGCATCGCCCAATGCCTGGCGCTGGAGGCGCTCGGCGTGGATTTCCTGAACATCTCGTCCGGCATGACGGAGATCGATGACGCGCCGCTGCCCGTGCCCTGTGATTTTCCGTTCTCCGCCCTCGCTTGGCGCGGGTGTGAAGTGAAGAAGCACGTATCGGTTCCCGTCATGGCCGTCGGCGACCTGAACTCCCCTTCGCTCGCCGCGAAACTCGTGGAGGGCGGATACGCCGACTTCGCCGCCATCGGGCGCGGACTGCTGGTCGACCCGGCCTGGGCCGCGAAAACATTGGCCGGACTTCCGGTGGACCCCTGCTTGGACTGCAACGCCTGCAAATGGTTCAACAGCCACGAGAAGTGCCCTGGCCGCCTGGCGGCGACCAAACGGAGGACGCCATGACCAACGAAACGCTGAAAGCCATTCTCGACCGCCGCAGCATCCGGGCCTACACGCCGGAGGAATTGACCCGTGACGAAATCGACACCCTGATCGAGGTCGCGCTCGCCTCTCCCTCGGCGAACGACCATCAACCCTGGCATTTCAGCTTCGTGCTGGACCGCGAAAGGATCCGCACGATCAGCGACGCCGCCATGGACACTTTCCGACAATCCGGGTCCCAGGGCATGGTCGATTGGCTGGAGTCCCTGGGCGGCAACATCTTCTATCGCGCGCCGCTGGTCGTCGTGCTTTCGTCGCCGAAGGACAAGCCGTCGGCGCTCGACGCCGGCATCGCCATGGAGAACCTCGTCATCGCCGCGCAGTCCATGGGCCTCGGCTCGTGCTATATCGGGCTCGCCCGCGGAGCGTTCGGCGGCGCGCGTGCCGACGAGATGGCCAGTCTTGCCGGCATCCCGGAGACCCACGCCTATGAAATCGCCCTGTGCATCGGGCGCGCGGCCGCGACCAAAGAAGCGCATGCCATGCACCCCGAGAAGGTCACGATCCTGGAATAGCGGTCAGTTCCCCTCCAGCCACCAGCGGATCATCCGCCCTGCGATGCTCGCGCCACCGGGGAAGTCCGGCATGTGCGCGCGGTCGAACCACTGCGCATCGTCTATTTCCACGCCATCGACTCGAATCTCTCCACTTTCATGGTCCGCTACGAAACCGACCATCAATGAATCGGGGAAGGGCCAGGGCTGGCTGCCGAAATAGCGCAGGTTCTGGACGCGTATGCCGACCTCCTCGAAGATCTCGCGTTCGGCTGCGTCTTCGAATTCCTCGCCGGGCTCCATGAACCCCGCGACACAGCTGTACCAGCCTTCTCTGAAATTGCGGTTGTGCGCCAGCAGGACCTTCTCGCCTCGCCGGATCAGGACGATCACGGCCGGTGAGATCCGAGGATAGACGATATTTCCGCAGATGTCGCACACGAGCGCACGTTCATCGTCCTTCCGGTGCGTTGCCGCGCCGCACCGGCCGCAGAACCGGTTCGAGACGTCCCAATGGAGCAGGTGATAGGCACGTCCGGCGAGCCGGAATGCGTCGGGGTCCAGTTGACCGAACAGCGGACGCAGGGGGACGAAGGCGGTTCCGGGTGGCGGCTCGGCGGCCTCCGGGAGCGCAGCGCAACCGTAGGACTCCCCTTCGAGCTCGCCGAGGTGGTGGTGGTGCAGTCGAACGTCAGGGAAGTGCGACAGGACGGCGCCGGTCGGAAGGGCCGGACCGCCTGCGCCTTCGATGACGAGCAGCTCGTCCTTGCGGAAGAGGAACCAATGCGCCGCGGTCGGCGCGGTTTCATGCGGAATGCTGGCCGACGTGAAGCGGGGGTATTCGCGATGGGTGCTCATTCCGTCGGCACCCGTCCTACTCCCAGACCAACTGCCAGGTCACTCCGAATCGGTCGGTGACCCATGCCACCTTGCGCAGCGCGAGAATGGGGGCTGGACCCATCACGACGTTCCCGCCTATGGACAGCGCCTCGAAAAGCCTGTCGAATTCGGGTTCGTCGTCGCAGGCCACATAGAAGGAGAACGCCCAGGTGAAAGGCTGCGCGACGGTCGGGTCGATGTCCATGAGCATGATCTCGCGCCCCTTCAATTCGATGCGCGCGTTGAGAACCTTTCCTGCGAGACGTCCCTTCGCAGCCTTCTGTCCCTCGTCCTGGTCGACGTCGTCCACTCCCGTGAGAGAAAGGATGCGGGACCGGGGGAAGGTGGCTACGTAGAATCGCATGGCCTCGTCGGCCTTTCCGGCGAAGGTCAGAAAGGGAAGGATGGAGTCCGGCGGATTTCGCATGGGAGCACCTGCCTTTCGGGCGAGACCTGCGGCCTCGCGATATCATCATGAGCCATATTCTACGCTCCTCCCCGCTCCGACGCAGTAACGTCCGCTCCGGGATTTCATGCGGAGGTGCTCCATGGGCCTTTCTCTGAAGTATAATGGGAAAAGCCGGGGGGGACCCTCGGCACCGGGAGGCACCACCCCCATGAAGATCCTCCGCATCGTCGTCGGCATCCTCAGTCTGGTCGCGATTCTCGCGATTGGCCTGCAGGCCTGTTCGGCAGCCAACGCGGCGATCGACGGCACGACTCCTTCGACCCTCGGCGCGGCGGCCTTCACGGCAGGGCTGTTCCTGTCCGTCGGCTACCTGTTCGCGGGCGTGACGGCCCTTGCGGCGCGGAAGCACAACGGGGGAGGCGTCGCGGCTGGTTGCTTCTTTGTCCTCGCGAACCTGTTCGTCGGAGGCGGTGGATCGGATGCCGCCGGGTTCACGCTCTGGACGGGCCTCGGTTGGCTTTTCGCGGCGCTGCTGATCTTCGGCGGTCTGATCGCGATGGCGCGCAGGAGGCGGGATCGGAGAATCGGAATACCCCCCATCCCCGGACGCAGCATCTGAAGACATACACATCGGAAGACACCCAAGAAGGAGGCCCCACCATGCATCTCGAAGCCGAAGCGACCCTCTCCAAGGAACGGTATAGAAGGTTCACCTACTGGCAGTTCTATCGGAAGGACTACTCGAAGAAATCCATCCTGCTCGTTCTCGTCCTTGCCTCCGTCGTCCTTTGGATCAACTTCCTGTCGCAGAAGACGGCTGACCTGACGATGCTTCCCTTGCTGGGACTGATGACGTTCCTTGTGGTCTATCTGGCCACGTTTCCGTTCTGGGGCGCCGCACTCAACTTCCGCAATCTGGCGCAGGATACCCTGACGGAGCGATACATCTTCTCCGACGATACCTTCGAGATCATGAACGAGAGCAGCGAACGCTTCCAGTCGCAGATCACGATCCATTACGACGGTCTCCACCTCGCCGTCGAGGACGGGGACGCCTTCTACTTCTTCCTCGACAAGGCCAGGGTCTTCATCGTCGCGAAGAGCGACTTCACCGAGGGCGACCCGGATGAACTGGGACGCATGCTGTCCGAGAACCTCGGCAAGAAATACGTCTGGGGCAAGTAGGAGAAACGTCATGCATCTCGAAGCGGAAACGACTCTCACGAAGCGGAAGCTGCGAATTTACCTGCGCTGGGTCGTGCTCAGCAGCCAGAAGATCCGTCTGGCCGCCGTCCTCGTCGCCTGCGTCTTCCTCGTGCTCCTCGCGGCGCCGATGATCGCCGCAGATCCTTCGAGCCTCGAAGGGTACCTTGGCGTGGGCATCGCCGTGGCGGTGGCCGCCCTCTTCCTGTCCATGCCGCTCATGGCTTCCGCACTCCAATACCGGAGCCTGCCGGAGGACGCGCGCACGCTGCGCTTCCTCTTCGACGACGAATCGTTCGAAGTGGTGAACGACCATGGCGACGGCAAGGGGAAGCGTTCGACCTTCCGTTACGCCGCGCTGCTTCGGACGGTCGAGGACAAGGACGCGTTCTATCTCTTCATCCGCAAGGGTCAGGCGTTCATCGTCGGCAAGGAGGACTTCCCGGTCGGCGGGGCCGACGAACTGGGGTCTAGGCTCCAGACGCTCGGACCGAAGCACATTCGCGTGAAATAGGCGGAAAGCGCACCTGTTTGCCGCAAGAAAAAGACCGCCTCGGGCGGTCTTTTTCTTTGATAGGGGAAGACCTAGCGGCTCCTCTCGTGAGCGTTAGGAGCGGAACGACTTGAACTGGGGCAGGTAATCGCGGTTCTGGACCAGCATCTCGTCGACCATGTCCTTGATCTCCTGGAGGCTCAGCACGGACGAGGTCAGCGGGTCGAAGGCACAGGCGTGGAAGACCTTGCGCGGGTCGCCTTCGATCGCGGCTTCGACGGCCAGCTCTTCGCAACGGGCGCTGATGTTGTTCAGGATGGCGAGCTGGGCGGGCAGGGCGCCGACATGGATCGGCGCGAGTCCGCGCTTCGAGGCGAGGATGGGGACTTCGACGCAGCAGCCCTCCGGCAGGTTGTCGATCAGGCCGAAGTTGCGGACGTTGCCGTTGAACTCGTACAGGTCCCCGTCACCGATGGTGGCGTTGAAGATGGAGGCGGCGTATTCGTGTCCGCGCTTGAGGTCGACCGTCTCCTTGGCCATCCACTCGACGATCTCGTTCCTCCAGCTGTCCTCGCGCTTCAGGTATTCGTCGAGGATGTACCCGTAGAGACCCGGGTTCCAGTTGGTGCCGGTCGTGCAGTACTTCTCGATCAATTCGGGGCGCTTGCGGAACCAGGCGTTGTATTCGGAATTGTGTCCGCTGGACTCGGTGACATAATAGTCGAGATGCTTGAACATCTCGTTGCGGACGATCTCCTTCTCGTAGATCTCGGGACGGGCCACCGCCGCGCGGATCAAGGGGTATGCATCCTTGCCGTTCCACTTGAAGTCGAGATACCAGGCCTGGTGGTTGATGCCGGCGCTCAGGAAGGTCACTTCATCCATGGGGGCGCCGATCCACTCGGCCAGCATTTCCGCCGTGCCCTGGACGCTGTGGCAGAGGCCGGTCACCGTGACGTTGCTCTGACCCTGCATGGCGCGGCACAGCATGGCCATGGGGTTGGTGTAGTTGAGGAAGATCGCGTTCGGGCAGTAGCGCTCGATGTCGCGGCAGATATCGAGCATCACGGGAATCGTGCGCAGGGCGCGGAAGATGCCGGCCGGACCGCGGGTATCGCCGACGTTGATGTCGACGCCGTACTTCTTGGGAATCTCGATGTCGTGGCGCCAGACCTGGACGCCGCCGGCGAGGATCGTGCAGACCACGCCGTCGGCGCCGCGCAGCGCTTCGGCCCGGTCGGTCGTGGCGAACACCTTGGCAGGGTATCCGCCGGCTTCGACGATCCGGTTCACGGCGCCGTGGATCGCGGCCAGACGGTCGGGATCGATGTCCATCAGGGCGATGGTCGCGTCTGCCAATGCGGGGAAGGAGAGGATATCCCTCACCAGGCTGCGGGTGAAGCCGAAACTGCCGGCGCCGATGAATGCGATCTTCTTCATGTGTTCCAGTACTCCTTTTCGTAGGGGGTGTGCCACCGAAAACGGGAGGGCACGACAAACGAGTCTTCCGACTCCATCATACAACACACCTGCCATCCATCCATGGATTCCTACGAGTTCGATATAGTACAATGCGGTGGACGAGAGAAAGGGAGGCGACATGGAAAAGGACGTTCTCGAATGGTTCACGAACCGTTCGGACCTGCGCGTCTACCACAGCGGCATGGAGAAGTGCCTGCCGTGCCACACCTACGGCCCTTCCCAGCGCGACCACTACCTGATCCATTTCGTGCTGTCCGGGCGGGGCGTCTTCCGAAGTGGTGACACGACCTACGAGTTGACCGCGGGACAGGGCTTCCTGATCTGCCCGGGCCGGATCGCCTATTACCAGGCCGACCGCATCGACCCCTGGCATTACGCCTGGATCGGATTCAGCGGCACGCGCGCCGAGAGTCTCCTGCTCCAGGCCGGTCTGTCCGCGACGGAGCCGATCCTCGGGAAGCCCGACACCGCCGCTCAATCGGATCCCGATTCCGCCAGGGAAGAGCGCCTCGCCCCGGGGGCGTCCCTGCGCACGATCTTCCTGGCCATGGCCGAAGCGGCCCCCATGAAGGCCGGACGCGATACGTACCTCCTCGGACTCCTGTACCTGCTCCTCGCCGACGGCATCGAACGCGGGCCGGGTCTTCGATCCCCCGCGGACCCCGCCGACCGCCAGGAGGGCTATGTCCGCCAGGCCACCGACTACATGGCCATGAACTATTCCCGCCGCGTCTCTGTCGCCGAACTGGCCCGGCAGCTCGGATTGGACCGGAGCTACCTCGGGGCGCTGTTCCGGGAGCGGACCGGACTCCCGCCGCAGCAGCACCTGTTGCAGCTCAGGATGGAGAAGGCCGCCGGGCTGATCGTCGAGAGCGACCTCCCGATCTCCACCATCGCGCGGTCGGTCGGGTACGATGACCCACTGCTGTTCTCGCGGATGTTCCGCAAGGTCAAGGGCGAGTCTCCGCTCGGGTTCCGTCGGACCGCGCGGGCAGGAGCGCCAGGAAAGGACATGTGAAGATGGCCAGGAGCACGACCCTGAACGCGACCATGAACATGAAGGAAAGGATGCTGGCGGTCCTCCAGGGAGGCGAACTCGATCGGGTGCCCTTCGTGGCCTACGACGGCGTCACCGCCACGAACGAAGAGGTCTGGCGCGCGCTGGGCGACGACGAGATGGGGATCATCCGCTGGAGCAAGGTCCACCAGATCGTCCACCCCGACGTCCGCTTCGAGTCCCGCCCTATCTCGAAGGACGGCTTGCGGGGCATCGCGACCGCGATGTTCACCGCCTCCGGGCACCTGACCCAGGAGCGGTTCTTCGACCCCATCTTCAACTCCGCCTCGATCTCCAAGCATTATGTCGAGTCTCCGGACGACTACCTGGTCTTCCGCGAATACCTCCGAGCCGTCCGCGTCGTGCCCAACGACGAGGGCTTCCTCGCGGATCTCCACGACATCGGAGACCGGGGCTTCCCGATGGTGGAAGTCACGCGCACCGCCTACCAACAGCTGTGGATCGTGTGGGCGTCGCTGTTCGACCTTAGCATGCACTTCTCCGACATCCCGGAGATCATGGAGGAGACCGTCGACCTCATGAACGGCATCCAGCGCAGGATCTGCGACACGCTCGTGAACGCCCTGGACCGGCTGCCCATCGTCTACATGAACTTCCCCGACAACATCACGGCGCCCATGATCGGGCCGGACAACTTCCGGAAGTACTGCGTGCCCATGTACCGCGAGATGGCCGAAAAGCTGCGCGGCACCAAGGTCGCGATCGGCGCGCACATGGATGGGGACCTGAAGCCGCTCTGGGACCAGATCGGCACGTCCGGGATCCAGTGCATCGACTCGTTCTCGCCGCCCCCGGACAACGACACCAGCGTCGCCCAGGCCCTTTCGATGTGGCCGGGCATGCGCCTGATGCTCAACTTCCCGTCCTCGGTGCACCTCGCCGAACCGGCGGAGATCTACCGCACGGCCCGGGAGATTCTGGCCCAGGGCGGGAAGCCCGGTCGGATCTGGATCCAGATCTCCGAGAACATCCCGCCGGGACGCTGGAAGGTCAGCTACCCGGAGATCGTGCGGGCTATCCACGACCACGGGAGAGGGT
>CAZOHH010000008.1:43106-46917 GCA_964579735.1 uncultured Oscillospiraceae bacterium
TGGAAGGTCAGCTACCCGGAGATCGTGCGGGCTATCCACGACCACGGGAGAGGGTAGGGGCAAGGGGGGCGAGGAACAGGACCGCTGGCGAGGTCTGCGCGAATGCGTGAAGCCACGGGATCGCGACGGGAGCCCCGAGGAAGCATGGGACGCTTCCACCGGTTATTGTATAATCATCCTCATCAGGCAACGATGCGATGAACCATCTCGCGAGGGTGCCGTCAGGGGGTCGAAGCCATGAAAGACCATCCGGAGATGAAGCACGGACGCTGGACGATTCTACTCGGCGGATTCCTGCTGTCCCTGGTGGGCGGCATGAGCTACGCCTGGGGCTCGTTCGTCGTCCCTCTTGTCAACGACTGGGGATGGTCCACGGCAGAAGCGACGGTACCCTTGACGCTCCTGATCGTCGTCTTCGCCCTTTCCATGATTCCCGCCGGTTGGCTGCAGGACCGTTTCGGGCCTCGCAGGGTCGCCACGGCGGGCTCTGTGCTTTTCCTGATCGGATACGGCTTGTCGTCCCTCCTGCGCTTCCTTCCTTCCCACCTCTGGCTCATCGTGTCGTATGGCGGGGTGGTCGGAGTCGCCTGCGGCCTGACCTACGCATGCGTCGCGCCTACCGCCCGCAAGTGGTATCCGGATCGTCCCGGCTTCGCGATATCGACATCGGTCATGGGCTTCGGTCTGGCCGCCGCGCTGTTCGCCCCGCTGAAGAAGCGAATGATCGACGCGTGGGGCGTGGATGGGACGCTGCTCGCAGTCGGAATCATCGTGTTCGGAGTCTCCCTCGTCGGGGCCTCGCTCCTCCGGACCCCTCCTCCGGGATACGAGCCAATCGGGAAAATCCGCGCGGGAAACCTGGCGAAGAGCCTCCGGAAGGCCGTAGAGGACGTTCCACCCGGGAAGTTCCTGCGGATGCCCGCCTTCTACGGACTCTGGGCGGCGCTTGCCGCAGTCGTCGGAGGAGGACTGACGGCGATCGGGCTCCTGACTCCGTTCGGAGAGATGCATCTCGGCCTGCGTCCTGCCGAGGCCACGCTGGCCATTTCCATATTCTCCCTGGTGAACGGTCTCGGCCGACCGCTGGCGGGGTGGATGGGGGACCGATTCGGTCCGATCCGGGTGATGACGGCCGTGTACATCGTACAGGCTGCGGTGTTCCTCGCCATGCCCTGGACGGTCACGAATCTCCCCTCGTTGCTCGCGAGCGCCTTCCTGCTGGGCACGGGATATGCGGTGACCTTCTCCCTCTTCCCCACGGTCGTCGCTTCGGGGTTCGGCACGAAGCATCTCGGCATCAACTACGGTCTGGTCTTCAGCGCTTTCGGACTCGGCGCCTTGACGGGATTCGTCGGATCCATGCTGCTGGACTCGTCCGGCTCCTTCACCCCCGCCTTCCTTCTGGCGGGTCTGACGACGGTCGTCGGGCTGATCATTCTTGTCGTCCTTCGAAAGAAGACCAGACTCCCCTAGGAATCGCAAGAAGCCTGCGCGAGGCTACTTGAAGTCGATGACCAGCCGTTTCCCCATCCCCCTGGCGAGCCGATCCAGGGTCTTGAGACTCGGATTCGCCTTGCCGTTCTCGATTCTGCTCAGAATCGACTGACTGAAACCGACCTCGGCCGACAGCTGCTGCTGTGTGAGTCCGGCTTCGTTCCGTGCCCGGATCAGGGCGCTGATCATGGTGTACTCGGCTTCGGACGCATCCCAGAGCGCTTTGAATTCGGGGTTCTGAAGTTTCCTCTGGAGCAGTCTCTCGTAATCATCCATCGGGTCGATGCCTTCTTTCGTAGTGCGCTGAGATTGACATATGTTATGAATCCGCGTCGTATGCCTGTCAAACCGGGAGCCGATCACCCTTCGCGCATACTACGAATAAGCGCCTGGAAAGCGCTTCTGCAGGCTAGAGAATACGGTGTGCCGGACTAATTACCGTGAGCTGATTCGTGCACGTACAAACCGGAAGACATCGAGTCCTTCAATCATGAAGCACCTCGTCCAGGATTCCCTGGATCGCCGTTGCGACCCGTGGGTCCTGCCTCTCCTCGTTCGTGAGACTCAGGACGGCGGTCAACGGATCGACCGCGGTCCCGTTTTCATACGGGACCCAATCCGCCAGAACCTGGAAGATCATGCCCGGATCTTCGCCGGGTTGGGCGTGCGGAAGAGCGTCCCAACCTCGCATCGCTAGGTCCGTGCGCGTCGTGGCATACGTCCGAAAGCGATTATCCGCGAGATTCGAATAGAAGCAGAGTGCAGAGAAGCCACCCAGTACGGCACCCGTCAATGGTGTCGAATCCTCGATGAGAAGGGTGCGCAAGACGGGCGAGGCGAGATGCGGCTGCGCAGCCTCCCACAAGGCCTCGACACCCAGCGTCCACACGAAGACGCGCTCCCGATTCCTGCGGGTCGTCCGGCCAATCGAGCCTCCGTCCAGTTCGTCGAAGCATCGGCTCATCGTCATCCTTGTCACACCCAGCCGTTTCGCGGCTTCCGCCATCGTCACGCTGGTCCAACGGAGGAGAATCGCCGACAGAATAAACCTTCTCGTTGCCGCCGCAAAAGGACGCGTCGACGGCACGGGTGGCGTCCTTTCCTTGGCCAGAACCAATGCAAGGAACGGCAGATACACCTGGCGGTCTGCAACGAGGAAGGGGATTCCATCCTCGACGAGACGCCCCTTCCGGTAGGCGTCGAGATGGTGGAAACGGAGCACGCACTCGAGTCCGGTGAGTCTCGTCAACTGTTCCCGTTGCTTCCTTAGCGTAGCGAGCGATGGTGCATCCAACGGTTCCGCGAGTAGACACGGGGACCCTGCGATGCGCACGGGTTGCAGTCGGTATCCCTTCCGGAGGTAGAGTGGTAGATCCCAGTTCCTTTCGACTTCCAACGGTTCCGTTCGGAGGTTTTTGAAAACCGGCAGTTCATCGCTCATCTGGTTCGCCTCCTGTCATCGTAACATCATATTTTGTATCGTAACATGAATGGTGTTACGAATCAAATGCGAGGTTATGATGCACGATTAAAGGCCATTACAGACCTGAATATGCCACCATCGAGACATTCACTGAACGTGACACTCGGACTGCCATCATCGCCAGTCGAGCCTACATGTTCTGTTTCAACAATGGTTCTCGAGGGCTTACGGGCGGTGATAGAATGGGTCCAGGAGGGCACTATGAAGACCATGCGAATCTCAATCGACATCCAAGCTTCCAGAGAACGTGTCTGGGCGACGCTATGGGAAGACGTGACGTTCCGCGACTGGGCCGGCCTCATCGATGAAGGTACCTATCTGAGGGGCGTCCTGGAAGAAGGAAAGGAAATCGAATTCATCTCGTCGGTGAACGGCTATGGTGTGACGAGCCTGGTCGAGAAGCTCGAGCCGAATGCATACGTCCTGTTCCGGCACAGCGCGGACACTCAGGCAAGCGGCCAGCAGGAACGCGAGAAGGAGTGGACGGGAGGCACGGAGAGTTATTCCCTGACTGAGCGCAATGGCGTGACCACGCTCGTCGTCCTGGCCGACATTCCTGAGGAAATGGAAGAGATTTTCGCGGTGCGACTTCCCCTGGCACTGGAGCGCGTGAAGGCACTGGCGGAAGCATGATCTCATCCTTCCAGTCTCTTTTCCCTCGCTACTTCCAATCCCTCTCCGCGTGGTCGATCAGCCGCTCCGCTTCCCGTTCCGACATCGTCGGGAAGAGCAGGTACAACCCATCCGCGCCATAGCGCGCAATCAGCCGGTCCGCCCTCGCGGTCCAGTCCTCGATCCCGCCGTCGTAGATTGCGATCCATAGCGACTTGTCGG